>DASSKL010000041.1 GCA_035690485.1 Mycobacteriales bacterium
TGCGGCACGCGTCCCGGTGAGCACGTGCGCCCTACCCTGGGCACCGGGACTAACTGCTGCGGACGTGGTCGGCGGCAACCTCATCCTCTACACCGACGCCGCATCACAGGGCTTCGCCCAGGCGCCGGGCGTCTCCGCCGAACCCACCCTCAAGACCTACGCGCGCGCCTACGGCTAAGAAGACCAGCCGATCCCAGAATCGACCGGGCCAGTTGCGGACCGGCCGGCCATTGCATCGAAACGCCCACGGCGACATGGTCACGCCGTGGGCGTAAGCCGGCATCGGCAGTGCCACCAAGACCGGCCCGCTGGGCAGGGACTACGCAGAAGTGAAAGCGGCAGTTCCTGCCACCCCCAAGTGGCAAAACCCTTGCCCTATAAGGGAAAATTGTCGCCGCAAGACCGCCGATGGCCTGACATAACTGATCAGTGGCCACACCGTGCCCGTACCAGAGCCGTCCGCGAAATGGCTCTAAAACGGTGTTTCCGCAGGTCAGAGGCTTGTTCTTGGTGGAGGTGGCGGGAATCGAACCCGCGTCCTTCGGCACCGTGACAGGGCTTCTCCGGGCGCATCCTGTGATTAGTTGTCGCCTCACACCGGTGTCACAGGCAGTCCGGTGATCGGCCAGCTGCTGTTTGCTTTCCCGTCAGTCCCCGCAGCCGAGCCCGACGGTTGAGCCTCCTTGATGATGCCGGGTCCTAGGGCGGAGGCGCACCTAGGCCGACAGCTTCGCTACCTGTCAGGCAGCGAGAGCGAATGCGTTGTTTTGCTTCGCATTTATCATTTGATGCACACTTGATGACGGAGCTAGCGCATCGTCTCCGGCCCGCTTCCCCTGTCTCGACCAACCGAAGTCGAGACCATTCACCCCCTATGGAGTTGTACGCCGGTCAGCCTACCCGCAGGCGGGCGTCCGACGCATCCGTGTAACGACCATCAGGGGGCCGGGATTCCCAGCAGACGCGCGCCGTTGTCGTGGCACACGGCCCGCAGCCAGTCATCCCCCAGGTCCAGCCGCACGAGCGACTCCAGCTGATGGGCATACGGATGCGGGATGTTCGGGAAGTCCGAGCCCAGGACGACGCGCGACTGCAGGTCGACCAGCCGCGACAGCAACGAGCGCGGGTAGGGCGACCCCGCCTCGGTGAAGTCGGTGAACGTCATCGTGGTGTCCAGATGCACCCCGTCGTACGCCGCAGCGAGGTCGAGGAACTCGGCGTACTCCGGCATCCCCATGTGAGCGACGACGGCGACGAGCCGCGGAAAGTCCGCGAGGACTGCACCGAACGGGCCCGGTCCGGTGAACTCCCCCGGCGCCGGGCCGCTACCGACGTGGGCAACCACCGGGACCTGTGCGTCGGCGAGCAGGCCCCACACCGGGCGCAGCAGCGGATCGCGCGGGTCGTAACGCCCCACCTGCACGTGCGCCTTGAAGACTCGAGCCCCTGCCGACAGTGCGTCGGCGACGTAGCGCTGCGCCGACGGCTCGGGGAAGAACGTCGCGGTCGGTACGCACTCGGGCACCCGCGCCGCGAACTCCAGCGACCAGCCGTTCAGCCACTCGGCCATGCCCGGCTTGTGCGGGTAGCACAACGCGGTCCACGCACGCAGTCCGAGAGCGCGAAGCCGGTCGATCCGCTCGTCCTCGTCGTAGCGGTAGGTGATCGGCCACGACCGGCCGAGCAGCGCTCCGCCGGCGTCGAAATATGCCCACACCTTGTCGAGCACGTTGTGCGGCATGAAGTGCACGTGGACGTCGACCAGCCCGGGGATTCCCAACGCGGCAACGAGATCAGGCACCGCGCCGTCATCGAGCGGAGCCCTCACAGTGCGGCCAGGAACTTCGCTGCGATCGGCGCGGCCACCGATCCCCCGACCCCGCCGCCCTCGACCAGCACGGCGAAGGCCAGGTCACCGCGGTAGCCGATGAACCACGCATGGGTCTTCGGCGGGTCGTCGGTGCCGAACTCCGCCGTTCCCGTCTTGCCCGCGGTCCCCGACGGCAGCCCTGCGGACGACGCCGTGCCGGAGGTCACGACGCGCGTCATCAGGTCACGCAGGACCGACACCTTCGCAGCGTCCAGCGGCTTCGCCGGCGACGCGGTCGTCGAGGCCGCCGGCCCGGCAGCCGAACCCGACGCCGACCCGGACGCCGACCCGGACGGCGAACCTCCCGCGGAAGACGACGAGGTCACCAGCTCCGGCGCATGCCAGCTGCCCGACTGGACCGCCGCCGCGACCAGCGCCATGTCCAGCGGGCTGACCAGCACTCGCCCCTGACCGATCGCCTCTGCCGCCTGCTCGACGGCGTCCCCGGGCGTGGGGACAGAGCCGGTGTAGGCCGCAAGCGGCAGCTGCCACGATCCGCCGAGCCCGAAAG
Source organism: Mycobacteriales bacterium (assembly GCA_035690485.1). Lineage (NCBI taxonomy): Bacteria > Bacillati > Actinomycetota > Actinomycetes > Mycobacteriales > Mycobacteriales bacterium. The sequence goes on from DASSKL010000041.1 coordinate 2,382, forward strand.
CGCCCGCGGCGTCGGGCAGATCGCGCGAGTGCAACCGCTTCGACAGGCCGATGAACGCCGTGTTGCAGGAGATCGCGAAGTCCTGCGCAAACGGAATCGCGCCCGGCGCCTCGCCCTCGAAGTTGGTGAACGCCTTGCCGTCGACCACGACCCGCGGCGGGCACTCCACCGGCGTCTGCGGCGTCACCCCGTCGCCGAGCAGCGCATAGGTCGTCACGACCTTGAACGTCGACCCCGGCGGATAGCGGCCGGTGAAGGCCCGGTTGTCGGCCGAGTCGGCAGGCCGGTTGGCCACCGCCAGGATCGCGCCGTCGGAGGGGCGGATCGCGACCAGAGCGGCCGGCAGCGTGACACTGTCGAGCGCCCGCTCGGCGGCCTGCTGCACCGCCCGATCGAGCGTCGTGGACACGGGCCGGCCCGGCACCGCGGCGAACCGCTTCAACGTCGAGACGGTCGCCCCACTGCGATCGACGATCGTCACCGCGCCGCCGGCTCGCCCGGCGAGCTGCTGCTGGAACGCCTGCTGCAGCCCGCCGATGCCGAGGTCGTCGCCGACGGCGTACGCCGGACCCGCTGCCCTGAGCACGTCGGCGGTGGCCTCACCCACGCGGCCGAGGACGGCACGGGCGAAGCCGGCGGTCGGCGCCAGCTCCGCCGTGCCGGTCTGGAACACCAGCCCAGGCAAGTCGTGGATGGCCGACCGGACCTTGTCGTAGTCGTTGCGCCGCAAGGTGATGACCGGCACGAACGCGTCGGGCTTGGCAGCCGACACCGCCTGGCGGATGCGCGCGGGGTCGACGTGCAGCTGCGCCTGCAGCACGGTGAGGCTGCCCGCGGGATCGGTGAACCCGCGCGGTTCGATGCCGATGTCGACGATCGGCGTGGGCGTGAACAGGGGCTGGCCCGACCCGTCGAGGATCGACGCGCGCGGCGGCAGCGAACGGGTCATCGCCAGCGAACGACCCGCCCCGAGCCCGGGATGGATGTCGGTGTCGTTCCAGTCGACCCGCCATTGCCCGCCGACCTTGCGCAGGAGCAGGCGTCCGCCGTAGGTCCAGTCGCCGAGCCCGCGCAACGTGAGAGTCGCCGAGAACCGGACCGGCACGTCGCCGTCCTTCTGCGCGGAACCGGCGGCACCGACCCGGGTGGACACCCGGCTCACGTGCAACGACTGCGCCACTGACTGCAACGCTTCACGCGCCGCCTGCGGGCGGGTCGTCTGGGCCGAGGCCGCTTGAAGATCTCCCCGAGCCCACGCCGAGAGGTACGCCTTCGCGGTCGGCGTGGGCGAGGACCCGGACGAGCAGCCGACCAGCCCACCGCCGAGCAAGACCGCAGCGAGAGCACCGGCGGCGACCTGCTTGATCGAGTTCCCGCGCTCCGTTGAGCAAACGGCGTGCCGCATGGAAGAAGGGATCTCGATCCTGAAGCGGCGACCGAAACGGCGGACTCCCATCACGCGGTCTGATCCTTCACACGCACGCCCATCACGCGGTCTGACCGTTCGCACCCAGGCCCATCACTCGGTGCGGCCCTTCGCCCGCCGACCCATCGCCCGCGACATCTCGCGCCCTGCCTGCCGCTCGGCCAGCGCCTGCCGCTTGTCGTAGCTCTTGCGGCCGCGGGCCAACGCGATCTCGACCTTGACCTTGCCGTCCTTGAAGTACAGCGCGAGCGGCACGAGCGTGAGGCCGCTCTCCTTCGTCTTGCCGATGAGTCGGGCGATCTCGCTGCGGTGCAGCAAGAGCTTGCGCGGTCGCCGCGGCGCATGGTTGGTCCAGGTGCCCTGGGTGTACTCCGGGATGTGCGCGCCCTCGAGCCACACCTCGCCGTCCTTGATCCGCCCGTATGCGTCGGTCAGGTTCGCCCGCCCCAACCGCAGCGACTTCACCTCGGTGCCGGTCAGCACCACACCCGCTTCGTAGGTGTCCTCGATCGCGTAGTCGTGGCGGGCGCGGCGGTTCTGCGCGACCATCTTCCGGCCGCTCTCCTTCGGCATCGGCTCAGCCTCGCCCCGCACTGCCCGCGTCGGCGAGCATCCCCGAGAGCACCTCGACGGCGCGCTGCTCGGCGACGTCGGATGACGAACCGGGCCGCACCGCCACGTCGGGCTCGACCCCGACGCCGTCGAGCGAACGGCCCGACGGAGTGAGGTAGCTACCGACCGTCAGCTCGAGCGCCGACCCGTCCGACAGCGTCGCGGGCTCCTGCACCGACCCCTTACCGAACGTGCGCGACCCGACGATGACCGCCCGGCCACGGTCCTGCAGGGCCGCGGCGACGACCTCGGCGGCGCTGGCGGTGCCGCCGTCGACGAGTACGACGAGAGGCGTTGACGTGTCACCGTTGGCCAGGGCGTCGAGCGGCTGGGGCTGCTGGTCGCGACGCACGAACGTCACCACCCGCCCGCCGTCGAGGAACGCCGATGCGGTTTCCACGGCCTCGTCGAGCAGGCCACCGGGGTTGCCGCGCAGGTCGAGCACGATGCCGTGCACCTGGCCGTCGGCGGCGCTGACCTGGTCGCGCACCCAGCGTCCGACGCCACGCGTGAACGCGGTGATCCGCAGCCGCAACACCCCGGCAGCAAGCTGGTCGGCGCTCACGTCGTCGGAGGCCAGCGTGGCCCGGCGCAGAGTGCGGCTGACCCGCGTGCCCTCGCGGCGCCAGGTGACGGTGACGTTGGTGCCGGCGTCGCCGCGCAACGCACTGACGACATCGGCGACCGATCGGCCCGACACCGGCTGCCCGGACACCGAGACCAGGTCGTCACCGACCTGCAGGCCGGCTGCAGCCGCCGGAGAACCGGGCTGCACGCTGAAGACGACGAGGCGCCCGGTGGAGTCGCGGCGTACCCACAGGCCCACGCCGGCATAACGGCCGTCGAGCATGTCCTGGAAGCGGTCGAAGTCGGCCGGGGTGTAGTAGGCCGACCAGCGGTCGTCAAGCGCGTGCAGCATTCCCTCGACCGCGGCCCGCTCGAGCTCGGACTTGCTCACGGGGTGCGCGGCGTCCTTCGCGATCGTGTTGGCTGCCTCGCTCAGGACGTCGTCGGGCCGGTCCGCCGGACCGTGCTGCCAGCGGCCGAAGGCGTAGCCCGCGCCGAACACCGCCGCCAGCGCCACCACCACCGTGGTGAGCCGCAGCGAGCGGTGGGACCAGGCGTGCAGCACCTGATCAGGATAGGCGGGCGGCCCGATCCCCGCCGGTGCTTGATCAGGGGCCGGACCCCGCGCCCGCCGCTAGACCCGCAGGTGGCGGCGCAGGGTGAGGAACGACGCGACCGCGGCGAGTGCGACCCCGACGAGCAGGAGCACCGGCACCATCTGCCACACGGCGTCCCAGCCGATGAACGACGTGAAGCGGAACGCCGGCCGCAGCGAACGGTCGATCAGCAGCGCCTTCAGCGCCACCACCGCCCCGGTCGCGAAGACGCCGCCCACCAACCCCGCGACCGCGCCCTCGAGGATGAACGGCAGCTGGATGTAGAAGTCCGAGGCCCCGACGAGCCGCATGATGCCGGTCTCCCGTCGACGGCTGAACGCCGCGACGCGGATCGCGTTGTAGATCAGCAGGACGGTGGCGACGAGGAGGATGCCGGCGGCGACGTAGGCCGCGACCTGCAGGCCGTGCAGCAGGCGGAAGAACTTCTTGAGTACGGCGGAGTCGTCGGTGACCTGCAGGACGCCGGGCTGGCCCTGCATGGCGCTGGCCACGATGTCGTACTTGCGCGGGTCCTTGAGCTTGACCCGGAACGACTCGGGCAGCGCGTCGGGCGAGGTGTTCTTGACCAGGTCTGGCGAGTCACGGAAGTCGTGCTTGAAGTGCTGGTAGGCCTCTTGCTTCGACTCGTAGAAGACGTGCTGCACGTCGGGCAGCGCGACCAGCGTCTGGTTGATCGACTTGCGCTGCGCGTCGGTGACGTTGTCGGTGAGGAAGACCGAGACCTGGATCTTGTCGAACCAGTAGCTCTTCATCTCGTTGACCTGCTGGCGGATCAGCCAGGCGGTGCCCAGCAGCGCCAGTGAGATCGCCACCGTGATGATCACCGCGACCGACATGGTGAGGTTGCGGCGGAGGCCGATCCGGATCTCGGACAGGACGAACTGCACGCGCATGCTTATCCCTGGTGGTATGGGTCTTCTTCAGGTCTTCGGCACTCAGCGGGAATAGCCGTAGACCCCCCGGCTCTGGTCGCGGACCAGGTGGCCACCGTCGAGCTCGACCACCCGGCGGCGCATGGAGTCGACGATCGCCGCATCGTGGGTGGCCATGACCACGGTCGTGCCGGTGCGGTTGATGCGGTCGAGCAGCTTCATGATGCCGACGCTGGTCGTGGGGTCCAGATTGCCGGTCGGTTCGTCGGCGAGCAAGATCATCGGCCGGTTGACGAACGCGCGGGCGATCGCGACCCGCTGCTGCTCACCGCCGGAGAGCTCGTCGGGCATCCGGTCGTTCTTGCCGGTGAGCCCGACCAGGTCGAGGACCTCCGGCACGACCTTCTCGACGGTGTGCCGCGGCTTGCCGATCACCTCGAGCGCGAAGGCGATGTTCTGCGAGACGGTCTTGTTGGGCAGCAGGCGGAAGTCTTGGAAGACGGTGCCGATCTGGCGCCGCAGCGCCGGCACCTTCCAGTGCGAGAGACGGTTGAGATCCTTACCGGCGACGTGGATCGTGCCGCGGGTCGGCCGCTCCTCCCGGAGGATCAGCCGCAGGAACGTCGACTTGCCGGAGCCCGACTGGCCCACCAGGAAGACGAACTCGCCGCGCTCGAACTCGAGGGTTATCCCCTCGAGGGCGGGCTTGCTGCTCGCCGGGTAGACCTTGGTGACCGCGTCGAACCGGATCATGGGGCGCCAGTCTACCGGCGCCCGGTTCCCGCCGCGGCCATGGCAAAACCTGATCAATCGGTCGACGACGGACCCGACGCTTTCCCGAACGGCGCTCCAGTGGGACACTTGAGGCGCCGACACACGTTGGGTCGGAGATTGAAGTGGGCACCACCGAGGGTGAGGAGCCCACGGCCGAGGAGGCGACGAGATGTCCTGTGAGCACCTGGTCTGTGCCAGCTGCGCCGGGCCGGTCGTCGAGGGGCGCTGCGCCGTCTGCCGTGCGTCCCGCGACCACGTGCACTCCTCCGCGTTGATCACGCTGACCCCGCAGATGATCGCCTTCATCGTCGCGGCGCTCGCCGTCATCGCGGCGCTCGGCTACCACCTGCGCTGATCGTCGTTCCTGTACGCCGAGAGGCCCTGCTCCCCCCTTCGGAGCAGGGCCTCTCGCCTATCCCCCGTCGGATCCTGAGCTTCCTACGCCGTACGCCGGCGACTGCCGACGACCAGCAGCCACGCCCCCGCCATTACCGAGGCGAGACCGACGCCGACCAGTACGCCGGTGGGCGCGCCCGTGAAGGGCAGCGTCGCCGGGGCGACTCCCGGGCGGCTCTCGTGCAGGGCCAGGACCTGGACCGGTACGCCGCTGGTGCTGGTGCCGCTCGCCGGCGGGTCGCCGGCGGAGCCACTCGTCGGGTCGCCCGGAGTGCTGGTGCGCCCGACGGTCGGCGTGCCGGCCGGTGCACCCGGCGTACCGCCGCCGCCGCTCCCGCCCGTGCCACCCGTGCCGTCCGTGCCACCCGTGGTGCCGGTCGTCCCCGTGCCACCCGTGCCGCCGGGGCCGCCACCGACGTGACCAGTTGTGCCGCCGTTCGTGCCGCCGTTCGTGCCACCGCCGTTCGTGCCACCGCCGTTCGTGCCACCGTTGCCGCCGTTGCCGTTGCCGTTACCGGCTCCGTTGCCGTTGCCGGCTCCGTTGCCACTGCCGCTGGTGCCGGTGACGGTCGTCGACACGGGGTCGGAGGTCACCGGGCCCGCCTTGTCGGAGTTCACCGTGCCGGTGTTGGTCAGCGTCCGCGGAATCGGGTTCCCACCGTTGTCACGGTCGAGCGCGTCGACGTGCACCGTGAACTGCACGGCCGTTGTGTCGCCAGACAGCATCTGCCCGATGTGCCAGTGCACGGCGCCCTGGATGAGGCGGCAGCTGATGCCGCCGGTGCAGCTCGAGTACGTCGTGCCGGCCGGGACCGCGTCCGTCACCGCGACGCCGTTCTGGGCCGCCTGGCCGCCGGTCGTGACCTGGAGCGTGTAGGTGAGGTCAGTGTTCTCCGGGACGGAAGCCGGCCCCGAGTCCACGATCTTCAGGCTGGAGATCTGGACGCCGCCGCCCTGACCACCACCGCCGCCGGTCCCACCGGCACCGCCGGCGCCGCCGTTACCGCCGTTGCCCTGGTCACCACCCTGACCGCCGACGCCGCCGTTGCCGCCGGCGCCCCCGACACCGCCGTTCCCGCCGTTGCCCTGGTCGCCACCCTGACCACCGTTACCGCCGTTGCCCTGGTCGCCACCCTGACCGCCGTTACCGCCGTTGCCCTGGTCGCCACCCTGACCGCCGTTACCACCGTCGCCGCCGGAGCCACCATTGCCGCCGTTCCCGTCAACGCCACCGTTGCCACCGGCCCCGCCGTTCCCGCCAGCACCACCGGAACCGCCATCTCCGCCCGTCGTCGCGCCACCGCTGCCACCCGATTGCGGCGAGGAGTCCGCGCAAGGACCGGTGACCGTAATGGTCTTTGACTTGGCCGTCTGGCCATCACCGTCAACAGCGACCTTCACCGTCACATGCCAAGGGGCCGCAGAGGCTGCGGACGAGAAATCGGGAGCCGCGTTGATCTCACCGCTCGCTCCCGAGAAATCTGACGACGACAGAGTCACCGGCAGGTTTTCATCAACAGGCGCGCTGGGCGCCTGCAAAGTGACAGAAACCTGAACGTCCCGATGTTCGGTCGTGTCAAACCCCGAGAAGTCGATCGGGATAGGACAAGCAGTCGACGGATCGTTGGCCGGGCCGTCCGAGCCGATCTTGATCGTCCCGTTGGAGCCACTCGCAGACGCGAAGGCCGGGGCTCCCACGAGGATGCCGCCGGTGGAAATGAGGGCCAACGCAGCGGCCGCGGTCGATATGCGGCGGGTGCTGATGTGGCGTACAGGCATGTCCGGCTCCAAAGACTTCGTCTTCGGGGCCGGTTTCACCACTAGCTCCCCGCGGCTTCCCGCTGATGCGGAAGGTGACCAGGACGGCCGCGGATCTCAGCTCCCCACACACGGTATGTATCCGTGTGTTCACTGAGAGTGACTTATCCGGCGCGGTGCGCCAACACCTCGTGTGGCGGTTTGTCCTGGTTCTGAAGGCCGGTGAATCAACTCTGACCGATCGGCCGAGGCCGTTCGCGCCACGTCGTACGCCGTTAGGAGCAGCAGGCACGCCGAAGCCCCGCCTCCCGTGGGCTGGGAGGCGGGGCTGGGCGCTACGGCCGGTTAGGCCTTGCGGCGACGGCTCGCCATCAGCAAGCCGGCACCGAGCATCAGCAGCAGCCCGCCGGCGCCGAGCTGGAGGCTCGTCGGCGCGCCGGTGAACGGCAACTTCTGCGGCTCGACCGCGGGTGGCGGGGTCACGACCGGCGGCTTGACGGTCTTCTCACCGAGGACCGCGATCACATCGGTCTTGACTTCGTTCGACGGCAGCACACCGGTGTGGTCCGACTTGATGTTGCCGACGTTGGTGATCGTCGTCGCGGGGATGCTTCCGTCGGCCTGCGCGGCCGGCGTGTCGATCGTGACCTGGAACTGCAGCCCGCGGGCGGCGCCTGCGGCCATGGATCCGAGCGTCCACGTCACGGTCTTCGTCGCCGCGTCGTACGACGTGGTGCACTCGCTGCTCGTTGCCGGCTCGAGGCACTTCGCGGAACCCGCGACGTACGTCGTGCCGGTCGGCACCACGTCAGTAACGGTGACGCCCGTCTGGTTGAGCGTTCCGGTCGCGACCGCGTTCAGCCCGTAGGTGAGCGTGCTCCCGTACTGCGCGCCGCTCGTCGGGCTGACGGTCTTGACCAGCGTCAGGTCACCGGTGGCGACCCGGTGTGTGGTCGACGACTGCTGGTTGCCCAGCGTGGCGACGTTGACCAGGTCGGTGCCCTTCGGCGTGTCCTGGTCGACCGTGGCCGCGAAGGTCACGGCCTTGGTCGTGTCCGCCGCGACGGTGCCCAGCGCCCACGTGATCGTGTGGGCGTTGCTGTCGAGCACCCCGTTGTCGGAGATCGTCGACGAGTTGACCGTCAGGTGCTGCGGCAGCGTGTCGACCACGGTCACGCCAGGTGCGTCGGCATTGCCGGAGTTCTTGACAGTCACCGTGTAGTTGATCGTCTGACCCGGCTGGACCACCGAGCCGGACACCGGGATGGCCGTCTTCGCCAGGCTCAGGACAACGATCCCCGGGTTGGACGGCGGGGGAGGCGGCGGCGGAGCGGGCGTCCCTGGAACGGTCGTTGTCGCGTCGTCACTCACCGACGGCGTCGAGTCTGAACTGCCGTTCGCGACGTTGGTCACCGTTTCCCCGGAGACAGAACCATCAGAGTTCGCCGCGCGCTGGTTGATCGTCACCTGGAACTGCAGATCATTCCTACTCGTGTTGGCGGGGATGGTAGCGAGCGTCCAGGTCACCTCGTTGGTGTTCGAGTCGTACGCCGCGGTGCAGCCGGTGCTGCACGTCGCCGAATTGGCTACGTAGGTCGTGCCGCTCGGCACCACATCTGTGACGACGACGTTCGCCTGGTTACGGGTGCCAGTGGCGCCAGCAGTGACGGTGTAGGTCAA
>DASSKL010000042.1 GCA_035690485.1 Mycobacteriales bacterium
AAGTCCGGCTTGAGGCGGTGTCATGACCGTCTCGTCACCGGATCGCATCCGCCTACGCCGGGCGGTCGAGGCGCTGCGCTCGGGCGTGCCCAGCTGGGACGCCGTGGCCGCGCTCGGCTCCGGCCAGCCGGAGGTGGAGGATCGCTTCAGCGCGATGCTCAACGACGTCGGCAGCGGGCGGGCGGGCGGCGGGCCGCTGGGGCTGCTGCTCGGCGGCGGTTTCGGCGCAGGCAAGTCACACGTGCTCACCCACCTCGGCCACCTCGCGTTGGATGCCCGCTTCGTCGTGTCCACGGTCGTCATCAGCAAGGAAACACCGCTGCACGATCCGGCCAAAGTCGTCCGCGCCGCCGTCGAGTCCGCCGTCGCTCCCGGCCGGCTCCGGGGCGCCGTCGCGGAGGCAGCCGCGGCACTCGACCCGGACACCCCTGCCTACGCCGCATTCAGCCGCTGGCTCGCCGCGCCGGGCAGCGCGGTGGACGAGCGGTTCGCGGCTTCGCTCCTGGTGCACGAGCGGCTGCGCGGCGGGGAGGCCCCCGAGGGCGACGAGACCGTCGACGCCGTCGTCCGCTTCTGGTCGGGCGACCCCATGCGCACCTCTGACCTGCGCCGGGCGCTGAAGGCCGTCGGCGCAGCCGGGCTCTACTCCTTCGGCTCCATCTCCGCGCGCGAGCTCGCCCGCCAGCGGCTGCGTTTCCTCGCCGGGCTCTTCCACGCGGCCGGGCACGCCGGGTGGGTCGTGTTCTTCGACGAGGTCGAGCTCATCGGCCGCTACTCGCTGCTGCAACGCGGCCGGTCCTATGCCGAGATCGCTCGTTGGATGGGCAGTGATGCAGCCGACCGAACACCGCTGGTCGGCGTGCTCGCTATGACCGACGACTTCGAGGCCGCTGTGCTCGCAGCTTCCGGCAAGGACGACCGAGCCGCCCTGCCTGCACGGCTACGCGCCAAGCAAACCCCGGAGTGGGACGAGACGGCGACTCTCGCGGAGGCCGGCATGCGCCACATCGAGCGCGACCTGGTGGCGCTCACGCCGCCGGACGCAGCGGAGCTCGACCGCGCCTACGCCACGCTGAAGCGACTGCACGGCGAGGCTTTCGGCTGGTCGCCGCCGGACGTGCCCGGCCTGGAGCGACTCGGGGCGACCCGGATGCGCCAGTACGTCCGGGCCTGGATCAACGAGTGGGACCTGGTGCGCCTCGATCCGACGTACACGCCGGTCACCGAGACCGTCGCGATCCGCAGCGACTACCGGGAGGACGCGGCCTGGGAGGGCGACTGATTCAGCACCACGATGCATGGCCATGCGCATCAAGATGCTAAGGTCGACGCGTGAGGACGACCGTGACGCTCGACGATGACGTCGCTGCCGCCGTGCAGCGACTCCGCAAAGACGAGGGCGTGGGGCTGAGCGAGGCGCTCAACGAGCTGGCGCGGGCCGGTCTGCGGGTCCGGCCGCGGCGCGCCCGGTTCCGCCAGCGCAGCGCGCCACTCGGGCTGCGCGTCGACGTCAGCAATGTCGGCGAGGCGCTGGAGTCGCTCGACGGCCCCACCGCGCGCTGATGCTGGTCGACGCCAACCTGCTGCTCTACGCCGTCGACGCCTCGAGCACCCGGCATGACCGAGCGGTCGCCTGGTTGGAGAGCGCGCTCAACGGTCCCCAACGGGTGGGGCTGCCCTGGCAGTCGCTGACCGCTTTCGTCCGCATCACGACCCACCCGCGCGCTCTCGACCGGCCGCTGACGGCCGCCGAGGCGTGGGACTACGTCGACGACTGGCTCTCCTGCGACGTCGCCTGGGTGCCGACGCCCACCCACCGCCACGCGGAGGTGCTCGGCCACCTGATCAGGACCTACGACGTGCGGGGCAACCTGGTCCCTGACGCTCAACTGGCTGCCCTCGCCATCGAGCACGGGCTCGAGATCGCCTCAGCCGACAGCGACTTCGCGCGGTTCCCGGAGGTTCGCTGGTCCAACCCGCTGGTGCAGTGACTTGGCCGTAGGTCAGCGGCGGGCGATCGGTCGCAGGATCCGGTCGCTCGCCGCGACGACCGCCGGGTGGTCCAGCGCCAGCGGTGTCACGTCGGCCACCGCCAGCGCCGACCGGTCCCAGAGCCCGATCGAGGTCCAGTCCGCGTCGTACGCCGACCACCACGAGACCCCGGCCCACTCCCCCGCGTCGTAGAGCCGCCGTGCCCACGCCTGGGTGACCGCCCGGTCCCGGGTCACCACGCGCGACGGCCGCAACCGGAGCGCGGTCAGCCGGCGGGCGTCGTCGAGGTCGCAGACCGCCGGCTCGCCGGCGTACGCCGCCAGCGCGAGCACCGACCCAACCGGCGCGGCCGGCGGTGGGGCGAGCACCGGCGGGGCCCACCGCGGGTAGCGGCCGAGTGCCTCGGCGACGGCCGCCTCGGCCGAGCCGGCGACGTAGAGCACCCGGTAGCCCCCCGCCGGGTCGTCGACCCGGCCGGCGCCCTGGCGCGGCCAGACGAACAGCGGGTGGCCGTTGTCGGTCGGCCGTCGCGCGTCGGGGTGCACGACGCAGACGCGGTAGAGCATCAGGCCACCGAGCGCGCCCGGGCCCGTGGACCGGTGCGGTTCAGGCGAATGCTCCTTGCTCGTGGGCGTGGATCGCGGGCAGCACCGCCGCGAGACCGCGCACCTTGAAGGCGTCGACCGGCCGCGCGCCGGCGAGCACCGGGTCGGACCCGGTCAGCCACAGCACCGCCTGCTCGGGGGTGAACGCCTGCAGCACCCGGCCCAGGAACGCGTCGAGCTCGACCACGGCGGCCGCGTTGACCGCGCTCATCCGCTCCTGGCCGCGCAGCCACCGGCCGGGCTGCGACTTGTTGACGCCGAGCAGGTCGGCGACCACGTTGTTGCCGATCGCGAGCACGGCCCGCCGCAGCGCCTCGGTCGGCCGGTAGACCTCACTCGCCCCGCGCTTCAGCGCCACCTCAGCCATGTACCCAACGATACCTGTTGGGCAGCAGATTTCAGGCTGCTCTCAGGTTCGGCGAGCCACCATGGAACCCGACACCATGGAGCCCGAGCACGACGCGACGAGGAGCCTCCGCATGCCCAGCAAGACCGACGCCACGCCGTACGACGAGAGCGGGACCCCGGCGGTGCTGCTCGAGCGGGCCCTCTTCGAGGCGAAGAAGGTGCTCGTCGGCCAGGACCACATGCTCGAGCGATTGTTCGTCTGCTGGCTGGCCCGCGGCCACTGCCTGCTCGAGGGCGCGCCCGGCCTGGCCAAGACCCTGGCCGCGGAGACGATCGCGCGGGTGCTCGGCGGCACGTTCACCCGGCTGCAGTTCACCCCCGACCTGGTGCCGGCCGACCTCGTCGGCACCCGGATCTACCGGCCCTCGCAGGAGGGCTTCGACGTCGAGCTCGGCCCGGTCTTCGCCAACCTCGTCCTGGCCGACGAGATCAACCGGGCGCCGGCCAAGGTGCAGTCGGCCCTGCTGGAGGTGATGGCCGAGGGGCACGTGTCGATCGGCGGCACGACCTACCCGGTGCCGAGCCCGTTCCTCGTCCTCGCCACCCAGAACCCGATCGAGTCCGAGGGCGTCTACCCGCTCCCCGAGGCGCAGCGCGACCGGTTCCTCATGAAGGTCGTCGTCGACTACCCGTCGCCGCGCGAAGAGGTCGAGATCGTGCACCGGATGAGCGTCGCCCCGCCGCGCGCCGAACGCGTCCTCGACACCGCCCAGCTGGCACGGCTGCAGGCGGCCACCGACGCGGTCTTCGTGCACGACGCGGTCGTCGACTACGCCGTACGCCTCGTCGTCGCCAGCCGCGCCCCCGGCGAGCACGGGCTCACCGAGCTCTCCAGCCTGATCGCGTACGGCGCGAGCCCCCGCGCCACCCTCGGCCTGGTCGCCGGCGGCCGCGCCCTCGCGCTGCTGCGCGGCCGCAACTACGCCCTCCCCCAGGACATCCACGACATCGCCCGGGAGGTGCTCGGCCACCGCCTTCTCCTTACTTATGAGGCGATCGCGGAAGGGGTCGACACGGCCTACGTCGTCGAGCGGCTGATCCGCACCGTCCCCGCGCCCCAGATCGCGCCGAGCCAGGACGGGCCGCGGCTGATCACCGACGTGGCGTGACGACGATGACCGGGCGGCCGACGAGGACCGGGGCGCCGTGACCCTGCGTGACCCGCAGTGGCTGTGGCTGCTCGTGCCGGTCGTCGGGCTGGCCGCGGCCTACCTCGCCCTGACCTGGCGCCGCCGCAGGGACATCGAGGCGTTCGCCGAGCCGGAGATGTTCGCCCGCCTCACGCCGCAGCGGTCACCGGCCGGCCGGCACCTCGCGGCCGGCGCGGTCGCGCTGTCCCTCGTCGCGCTGACGATCGGGCTGGCCCGGCCCGCGCACACCGTCAAGATCCCGCGCCAGCAGGCAATCGTCATGCTCGCGATCGACACGTCGGCGTCGATGGCCGCCAACGACGTCTCGCCCGACCGGCTGGAAGCGGCGGTGCAGACCGCGAAGGAGTTCGTCAAGCAGGTCCCTGCGCGCTTCCAGGTCGGGCTGGTCGCCTTCTCCGACAACGCCCAGGTGCTCGCCACGCCCACCACCGACCACCGCGCGGTCATCGACGCGATCGACGGCCTCACCCTCGGCCGCGGCACCGCCACCGGCAACGGGCTGGAGGCCGCGCTGCAGACCATCGAGGCGTCCCTCGGAGCGAGCGACTCCAAGGAGGCGGCGACCATCGTGCTGCTCTCCGACGGCGTACCGACCGTCGGCGTCCCCGTCGACACCGCCGCGCAGGAGGCGGCCAAGGCCGGCGTGCCGGTGAGCACGATCGCCTTCGGCACCGGCAGCGGGCTGGTGCAGGTCGGCGGGCAGATCGTCTCGGTGCCGGCCGACCCGGCGACCATGAAGGAGATCGCCGACATCACCGGCGGCCGCACGTTCCAGGCCGCGTCGATCGGCGAGCTGCGCGCGGTCTACCAGGACCTGCAGGGCCGGATCGGCTACACGACACAGCAGCACGGGCTCGACGTCGAGTTCCTCGCCGCCGGCATGGCCGCCCTGGTTGCCGCCGCCGGCGTCTCGCTCGCCCTGCGCGGGAGGGTGCTGTGAGCAACGCTCCCGACCGCCGCGGACCCGGCACGGTCACCACCCACGAGGCGGCCCTGCGCCGGCTCGAGCTGATCGTGCGGCTCAAGCTCGACGGCCTGCTGCACGGCGACTACCTGGGCCTGGTGCCAGGCTCCGGGTCGGAGCTCGCCGGCGGCCGCGTCTACTCCCCCGGCGACGACGTACGCCGCATGGACTGGAACCTCACCGCGCGCTCGCAGGAGCCGCACATCCGCGACACGATCGCCGACCGCGAGCTCGAGACGTGGATCGTCGTCGACGCGTCGGCGAGCCTCGACTTCGGCACCGTCGGCTGCGAGAAGCGCGACCTCGCGACCGCGGCTGCGGCGGCGTTCGGCTTCCTGACCGCGCAGGCCGGCAACCGGCTCGGCGCCCTGGTCTTCGACTCCGCCGGGACCGGCATCCTGCCGCCCCGCGGCGGCCGGGCCGCGACGCTCGCGCTGCTGCACCGGATCGAGGCGCGGCCCCGCGCGGTGACCGGCGAGGCCGACCTGGCCGCTGCGCTGACGCGGGTCGCCGGCCTGGCGCGCAGGCGCGGGCTGGTCGTCGTCGTGTCGGACCTGCTCGACACCAGCGACTGGCGGGTGCCGCTGCGGCTGCTGGCGGCGCGGCACGACGTCGTCGTCGCGCAGGTGACCGACCGTCGGGAGGCGGCACTGCCCGCCGTCGGCGTGGTGACGTTCGTCGACCCGGAGTCCGGCCGCCGGGTCGAGGCCCAGACCTCCGACCCGCGCCTGCGCGCACGCTTCGCCACGGCCGCCGCCGCCCAGCGCGAGACCCTCGCCCGGGCGGTGCGCGCGGCCGGTGCCGCGCATCTCGTGCTCGCCACCGACCGCGACTGGGTGCTCGACATCGTGAAGTTCGCCGCGGCCCGGCGGAGGCGGCGATGACCTTCCTCGCGCCGGAGCGGCTCTGGCTGTTCGCCGTACTCCTTGTCCTGGCGGCGGCCTACGTCGTGCTGCGACGGCGGCGCCGGCGCGAGGCGGTCACGTTCCCCAACGCGCTGCTGCTGTCGTCGGTCATGAAGCGGCGGTTCGCCTGGCGCCGGCACGTGCCGGCCGCGGCGGCAGTCCTGGCGCTGGCGGCCGGCATCGTCGGCATCGCCCGGCCCGCGACCGCCGAGCAGGTGCCGCGCGCCGGCGAGGTGATGCTCGCCATCGACATCTCCGGCTCGATGGCCGCGCCCGACGTGACGCCGACGCGGCTAAAGGCCGCGGTCACCGCGGCGACCGGTTTCGTGCACGACGCGCCGTCCAACCTGCGGATCGGGCTGGTGGTGTTCTCCGACCGGGCCACCGTGCTCGCGACGCCGACCACGGACCGGGCGGCGGTCACCGGCGCACTCGCGACCCTCAGACCGGGGCCGGGCACCGCCGCCGGCGAAGGCCTCTACGCGGCGCTGCACGCACTCGGCCCGACGAAGACGACCGGCAGCAAGCCGGCCGCGGCCGTCGTGCTGCTCGCCGACGGCGCCAGCACCGTCGGCCGCTCGCTCGCCGACGCCGCGCAGGCGGCCAAGCAGCAGGGCGTGCCGGTCGACACGGTCGCGTTCGGCACGTCGCACGGCACGGTCCGGCTCGGCGGGCAGACCGTCGCCGTCCCCGTGGAGACGACCGCGCTGCACCAGGTCGCGACGACGACCGGCGGGAAGTTCGAGGCCGCGGCGTCGAGCCAGCAGCTGCGCAGCGTCTACGAGGAGGTCGGCCACGGCGTCGGTTTCGAGACCCGCTACACGGAGTTCGTGCACCTGCTGACCGGGGTCGCCGTCGCGCTGCTGCTCGTCGCTTCGGTGCTGGCGCTGCTCTGGATGCCGAGGCTCGCGTGATGTCCCGAACGCGCCGCGCGAGGACCGAGGCATGACCGACACTGGGGTCGTGGCATCCGAGCACGACGTGGTCTGGGAGCAGTGGCGCGGGCTGATCCGCGCCCGGCGCGACGGGCAGCTCAGCGAGACGGAGTACCGCCGCCGCACCGCCGACCTGCGCCGCCGGCTCGACCAGCTCGGCCTCGCCGCTCCCGACCCGGCCCCTCCGGCGTACGAGCCTGCGCTGCCCCCGCCGACCCGCGAGGCAGCGATCCTGGGACCCGGCGGCGTGCTCACCCTCGTCGTCATCGTGGCGGTGCTGGCGGCCGCCGTCGGCTTCGCCCTGGTCAGCCTCGCCGCCTGAGACACCTCGGCGCCCAAGGTCTAGGCACCGCCCCGCGACCGGCGTAGCGTCCGGCGCAGCGACCACGGTCGCGTGGTCGCCAGACCTCATGGGGGGCGCCATGTCGGCACAGACCACCAAGACCACCACCCCGGTCGAGCACGCCAACGCAGTGCGGTTCCGGCGCAGCAACACGGCCTTCGAGACCGGCGACGTCGCGACGCTGCACGAGCTGTGGTCGCCGGACATCACCTGGATCGAGGGCGGCAACACCCCGTTGGCGGGCACCCACCGCGGCTTCGACAACGTGCTGTCGACCCTGACTGACGGCATCGGAATGCTCGACGCGTTCGCGATGACCCTCGAGGAGGTCTACGCCGACGACGACATGTCGGTGGGCCTCTACACGATGGCGTTCACGAAGGGCGGGCGCACCGCGATCACCCGGGCCGCGCTCGCGGCCCAGATCGTCGACGGCCGAGCCACCACCGTCAACGCCGTCAACATGAACCAGGCGGCGGTCGACGCCGTCATGGGCGGGACCGTCGCCCTGCCCGAGCAGGGTCAGTCGACCGAGCACGTCAACGCGGTCCGCAACCGGCAGGCGTTCGAGGCGTTCCAGGCCGGCGACATCTCCGGGCTGCACGCGTTCTGGTCCGACGACATCGTCTGGACGGAGCACGGCAACAACCGGTTCGCCGGCACCCACCGCGGCTTCGACGCCACGATGGCGATGATCGGCGAGGTGGGCACGGCCATCGGCCCGGACTGGTCGCTGCGCCTCGACGGCGTCGCCGCCGACGACGACTGCTCGATCGCGCGGTTCACCGGCTACTACTCCAAGAACGTCATCGACTCGTTCGTCATGGTCAGCTACCTGGACAAGGGCAAGGCGACCCGGGTGCACGTCATCAACGCCAACCAGGCCGCGCTCGACGCGATCCTGGGCTAGCGCGGGAAGCTCCGAACCGGCGCCACGTCGCCGGTCACCGCAGCAAGGCGCCCGGTCTCCCTGCCGGCCGGGCGCCTTCCCCGCCGCCGTCAGGCGAACGCCGCGAGCACCGCGGCGAGCCAGGCGCGGACGTCGGCCGACCGGTCGTCGGGCGTCTTGCCGAGCCGCACGACGACGAGGTCGAGCGACGGGCAGACGAGGACGTACTGCCCCTCGTAGCCCGCGGCGCGGAACGACCCGTGGTCGTCACCGGTGAGCCACCAGTGCGCGCCGTACAGCAGCCCCTCCTCGTCCACGGACCGCACCGTCGTGCCGTGCCGCACCCAGCCTTCGGGCAGCAGCCGCCGGCCGGCCCAGACGCCGTCGCGCAGGTAGAGGTAGCCGAAGCGGGCGAAGTCGCGGGCGGTCGCGTGCAGGTAGGACGACGCCACCCAGGTCCCCGCCGCGTCGAAGGTCGGCGTCGCCGAGGTCATGCCGATCGGCTCGAAAAGCCGCTCGCGCAGGAACTTCTCGTAGCCCGCTCCGGGCCCGAGCAGCCGGGCGACGACACCGGACACGATGTTCGACGTGCCGCTGGAGTAGAGGAACCGATCCCCCGGTGGCGCGGCCAGGTGGCGGTCGGCCGCGAACGCCGCGACGTCGTCCTGACCGGAGCCGAAGAGCATCTCGATGACGTCGGAGGCGCGCTCGTCGACGTAGTCCTCGACCCAGTCGAGGCCGTCGCGCATCTCGAGCATGTGCTGCAGCGTGATGGCGGCCCGGTCGGTGCCGGCCCACTGCGGCACGTCGGCGGGCGCGTCGAGCGACAGCCGGCCGTCGCCGACGAGCAGTCCGACCACCGCGTGCAGCACCGACTTGGCCATGGACCAGGACAGCAGCGGGGTGTCACGGCCGACGGGGTCGGGCGGCCGGTCGAAGTGCTCGAGCGCCCCGGCGTAACGCTCGGCCACGACGCGGCCCTGATGCACGACGACGACCGCGAACGTGCGCGCCAGCGGGCCGGCGTCGTCGAACGCCCGGTCGAGCAGCGAGCCCACAGGCACGGGCGATTCGGCGGTCATCCATTCGGCCCCGGGCCACTCCACCTCAGCCACCAGCGCACCGTAGCCGAACGGCCAGTCTCGGCCCGCGCACCTCAAGTCGATCACCCACACGGCCGAAGCCTGGGGCATGGGGGAAGAGCTGCAGCAACCGCTGCACGAGGGCCCTCCCCAGGACCCCACCGACGCGCGGCACATCTCCGGGATGACCACGTCGGTCATCGTGCGCTGGGTGCGAAACCAGCTCGGCGAGGACGGCGTACGCCGGATGCTCGTGCACGCCCACGATCCCCGGCCCGCCATCCAGATCGAGGACACGCAGGGCTGGAGCTCCTACTGGCAGGCCACCGCACTGCTCGAGGCGGCGGTCGCGGTCACCGGCCGCCCGGACGCCGCGCGCTGCATCGGCGAGGAGATGCTGACCCAGCACCGCGGCACCCCGGTGATCGAGCTGCTGCAGTCGCTGGGCTCCCCCGAGGCGCTGCTGGAGAGCATCGCCGCGTCGGGCGCGAAGTTCAGCAGCGTGCTGCACCTGCACCCGCTGGAGGTGACCCCGGGGCGGGCCACCGTCGCGGGCACCACCGCACCCGGCATCCCCCGGCACCGGCTGCTCTGCGACTTCACCGCCGGCATCCTCTCGGTCGTCCCCAGCATCTTCGGCATGGACCCGGCCGCCGTCGCCGAGAGCGACTGCCAGGCGCGCGGCGGCACCGAGTGCACCTACCACCTGACCTGGGACCCGGCCTCCTCACCGGACGTCGGCGACCCGGTGCGGCGGATCCACTACCTGGAAGAAGAGCTTGCCGGGGCACGCCGCCGGCTCACCGCGCTGCAGAACACCGCATCCGAGGTCGTCACCGCCAGCGACGTCTCGTCGGCGCTCGCCGCAGTGGCGCGCCGGGCGGGCCAGGCGGTCGGCGCGTCGGCGTACCTGCTGGCGGTCCGGGTGCGACCCGCCAGCGCCCCGACCCTGCACGGCTGCGGCCTCGACGCCGCCGAGCGCGACCGGCTGGCCGGCGAGCTGCTGGGCACCGATGCGGGCAGCCGGCTCGACGACGGCGGCGGCCAGCGGATCATCGTCGACGTGCGGTCGGGTGAGCGGCTCTACGGACGGTTCGCCGCGCTCTACCCCGAGGGCACGAAGTTCTTCCCGCACGAGCGGGACCTGCTGCGGGCCTACGCCGGGCACGCGGCCGCGCTGCTCGACACGGCGGCCGCGCTGGAGGAGGCCCGCGCGCAGAACCGCACCTCGCGCGCGCTGCTCGACCTGTCGGCAGCACTGTCGCGCGTCGGCAGCCGCGAGGAGGTCTCGCAGCGCCTCGCGTCAGCGGTCCCCGAGATCGTCGAGTGCGACCGCGCGTCGGTGCTGCTCTGGGACGAGGAGGGGCAACGCCTGCTGCTGACCGCCTGGCACGGCGACGGCACCGCGATCCGCGAGAAGCTGCGCGACGTCGGCATCGGCACCGAGGCGACCCCGGTGCTGGTGTCGCTGCTGGCCAACCGCGAGCCGCTGTTCCTCACCGTCGACACCGAGGACCCCTACATCGCCGAGCTGTTGCGCGGCGGCGACGCGGCCGCGGTCGTGGTGGTGCCGATCGTCGGCCACGACCGGTTCTACGGCGTCGTGACCGCCGAGGTCACCGACGACCCCGATCGGCTGCATCCCGACGACGACCTGCTGGAGCGCATCGCCGGCATCGCCCACCACGGCGCGACGGCGCTGGAGAGCGCCAAGCTGCTGGAGCAACTGCGCATGCAGGCGCTGCACGACCCGCTGACCGGGCGCCCCAACCGCGCGCTGCTGGTCGACCGCATCGAGCACGCCCTGGCCGCAGCGCCGCGCGACAACGCGTCGGTGGCGCTGATGTTCCTGGACCTCGACCGGTTCAAGGAGATCAACGACGTCTTCGGGCACGCCGCCGGCGACGTGCTGCTCGTGCAGGTCGCCGGCCGGCTGGCCGCGACCGTGCGCGACGGTGACACCGTCGCCCGGCTCGGCGGCGACGAGTTCGCCGTGCTGCTGCCCCAGGTGCGCGACGAGCGGGAAGCGGTCGGCTGCGCGGAGCGCGTCCTTACCGCTCTGGAGCCGGCCTTCGTGATCGAGGACATCGAGTTCACCGTGTCCGCCAGTATCGGCATCGGCCTGTCCTACGGGCCGGACACGGAGGCGCTCGCGTTGCTGCGGGAGGCCGACCGGGCGATGTACGCCGCCAAGGCCCGCGGCGGCGGCGTCTACGAGCTGGCCGCCCCGATCGACCCGACCACCACGCACCGGCTGCTGCTCGACGCGACCCTGCGCGCCGAACGCCAGTGGTCCGCGCTGCCCGGCATCCCCGCGCCGCTGCAGCCTCCGGCGTACCTCATCGGCTGACCGCCGCTCGCGGCGGCCCCCGCCCCCCTGCCAGGCACTAGCCTGCGGGGATGGAGCCCGACGTCAGCAGCCTCACCGAGTTCCGCGCCGTCGGCTTCTTCGCCGCTGACCACGCCGTGATCGAGAGCGGCAAGGTCTACGCAAGCGGCGCCTACTGGTCGGTGCTGCGGTTCCCGGCGTTCCCGTTCGTGCTGCCGGCCTGCGCGGTGGTCGCGGTGATCTCCGTGCCGTTCCACTCGACCGGGGAGGGCGAGCACGCCTTCCGCATCGCGCTCGAGGACGCCGACGGGCGGGCGCAGCCGATCCAGATCGACGGGTCGTTCCGCGCCGGGCCCGGCCCCCGCGACGGCGAGCCGGCGATCGTGCCGATGGCGGTGCCGTTGTTCGGGCTGCAGTTCAGCGGCCCGGGCGACTACTCGTTCGTGCTGTCGGTCGCGGGCGAGGAGATCGCGCGCTACCCGTTCCACGCCACGTCGCTGTAGCGAGTCGGCGGGGAGTGCAGAGCCCCCTCGTCCCTGCACTCCCCGACGGCCCGGTGGCTGGCGAACCGCATCTTCCTCCCGACAACGCGGCCCGTCCGGAAATTTCGCGGTCCCGGCGGGATCAAAGCCATAGACCTTTCGTTCCGGTACGACAGGTGCGTCAGGCGCCGAGTCGGTGCCGCCGCGCCGGGACGCCGGGGGGCGGCATGGCGGAGGATCAGCACCCGCTCGACTTCACGATCGAGCTGGACCGAGAGGAACGCTGGGTCATCGTCACCTGCCACCGCTGCGAGATCTCGGTGCAGCTGCCGCTGAACAGCGACGGCTCGCTGCCCGCTGCGCTGGGCCCGCTCGCCGCCAGTCACTCACCCGAGGCGCACAGGATCCTCAAAACCCGTCGTCGTCACTGACCACACGCGGCAGCAGCGGGCGGCTCGGGTGCATCCCGCGGTCGTTGGCCCACGCGCACAGCTGTAGCCGCGTCGAGGCGCCGACCTTGCTCATGATGTTGTGGATGTGGTTCTTGCCGGTCTGCATGGCGATGCCGAGCCGGCTCGCCACCTGCTTGACCGAGTAGCCGTCGACGAGCAGCTGCAGGATCTCGCGCTCGCGCGGGGTCAGCAGGCCCAGGTCCGGGGCGAGCCCGTTGCCGGGTCGCGGCCCGACCCCGTCGCCGTTGACCGCGACCAGGGGGCGCTCCTCGTCGCCTGCCGGCACCGCTTCCACCTCGAGGTCCGCCGGCCCCTCCCCGGGGTGCGCCGGCTCCTCGCCGGGATGCGCCGGGTCGACGCCCATGTCCTCCGCGACCGGCATCTCGGCACCCGCTGCGACGGGCGGGTGGACGACGAGCCCGCGCCGGACCACCCGCAGCGCCTCGACGATGTCGTCGATCTCGGCGGTCCGGTCGAGCACCCCGCGGACCCCCACGGCAGTCGCCGCCGCGATGTCGTCCATCGTCGGCGCGGGCACAAGGGCGAGGATCGGCGTACCGGCCAGTTGGCGCGCGAGGTGGTGCACCTGCGCCATCGGGTGCACGCAGGCCAGCAGCGCGTCGGGGCAATGCGTCGGCGCCATGAGCACCGCCGTGTCCACCCGGTCGGTCCAGGCGACGACGCGTACGGCGGGGTAGCGGTCGAGCAGGCGAAGCAGGCCCTCGCGGAAGATGGGCTCGTCCGCGAGCAGCAGCAGGCGGATGCCGGCACCCGTCGCCGCCGCCGCGCCCGGCCCGTCGGCCGCCTGCGCAGCCTCACCTGGCGCGGCGACCGGTACCGCCGCATCGCGCAGCGCCCGGATGATCTCGTCACGGCGCTCGGCGCCGTACGTCTCGGACACGAGCAGCGCCCCCCTCGCCGGCCGCTCCAGACCCGCACTCTTCATACCGTCAGAATCGCGGATCGGGTTTCAGATACATCGCAGAAGGACGTTTTGTCGCGTACCGGTACATACGCCCTATTGCTCCAGTTTGACCCATCAGCCAGCCTGTTGCAGCCACGCCGAACAGCCCAGCCAGGCGACGGTCGCCGAGCGGGCTGACATCCCCCGTCGACGTGCGTGAGCCGCTCGTGGAGAGGCCATGTCGGGACGGGGTGCACGTGGTCCGCCGGCGCGCGTCGAGGTGTCTGACTCCGCCGCCTGCACTCAGCTACCCGGCCGGGCACGACCGCCGCGGTAGCCCCCTGTCCTGCAGGACCCTCACAGGAGGATCACGTGCGAAAGCTGTTCCGCATCGCACTCGCGCTCTTCGTCGTCGCCCTGTTCGCCGGGCCCGGCGTGGCATTCGCGAGCCACAGCAGCAGTAACGGCACACCGAACCCGCCGCCGACCAACCCGCCGTGCAACAGCGACAGCCACAACGGCCAGCCGCCGCCGTACGGCAACGGAAGTGGCAGCGGCCAGGACTGCAACACGACGTCCAACAGCACGACCAACGGCACCGGGAACTCGACCGGCAACAGCACGGGCAACGGCACCACGTCGGGGACGACCTCGAGCACGACGTCCGGCACCACGAGCGGGACCACTTCTGGTACCACCTCGGGGACCACGTCCGGTACCACGTCGGGTACCACGACCAGTGGTACGACCAGCGGCACCACGTCCGGTACCACCTCGGGCACGACGTCCGGGACCACCGGCGCGGCCACGAACGTGTGTGACACCGGCGGCCTGGCCCTCCCCGGCAGCACCGAGGCCGGCGAAGGCGACGGTACCGGCCACGAGACCATCGGCGACGCCGTCGCCGACGGCATCCTCGGCAGCCCGCTCGGCAACGTCGGCGGCCTGATCCAGGACCCGGGTCAGAACAACACGTTCGGTCCGGTCTCGGGTGCGCTCTACAGCGGGTTCTCGACGTCGCCCGCCTCGGGCCTCGGCAACGAGCTCGCCTGCCTGGTCAACGTCGTGGGTCAGCCCACTCCGACCGGTCTGTAACGGAGCGGACCACGAAGCACGCAGGGCGGTGGCCAGTCACCGCCTGATGCACCACCCGAAGACGAGCGGCGCGTATGGGGTCCGGCTGGCGCCTCATACGCGCCCTCTCGTCGCAGCCAGCCACTGCAGGGGGAACCGATGTCGAGGCGTCTTCGCGCCACCATCGCCACGGGGGTCGTCTGCTCCACCGCGCTGCTCGCCGTGGCGTGCGGCAGCAGCCAGGGCAATACGACCCG
Organism: Mycobacteriales bacterium; assembly: GCA_035690485.1. NCBI lineage: Bacteria > Bacillati > Actinomycetota > Actinomycetes > Mycobacteriales > Mycobacteriales bacterium. The sequence continues at coordinate 14,773 of DASSKL010000042.1, forward strand.
CGCCGTATCAGCAGTCCGCCCGCTCCCGCGGGTGATCACCAGCGTCGGCAAGAGCGTGACCACCGCCAACGGCAACGCCGTCACGGTGACCACCTACACGGCTGCAGCCGGCTCGGCGGCGAGCTCCGGGCCGACCGAGGCGGCCGCCGCCCACATCAGCGCGTGCTCGGGCGCGCACGAGACGCAGGTCGACCCCCGGGTGTTCCGGGTGCTGTTCGCCAACCGGCAGGTCATCGACGCCGACACGGCGAGCCCGCAGCGCTTGCCATCGCTGCACCTCACGGTCCTGGCGCCGCACCGCTGCACCGACGGCTGGGTCACCTTCGACGTCCCGAAGGGCTCGACGCCGGCGTACGTCGTCATGACCGGCTCGTCCCTGGTCGGATGGAGGATCCCGTGAGCCTGCAGGAGCACGTCGAGCGCTCGCCCTACGGGCAGGCCGTCATCAGCGGCCTGATCGCCTTCGTGCTCGTCGCGATCGCCGCCTGGAACCTGCCGGCATCACACCTGCAGACCATCGCCTCGAACGCCGTACGCCCGATCGTCAACGGCGTGGGGCTCGACCAGGCATGGGGGGTCTTCGCACCCAACCCACGCCAGGACTCCATCGGGTTGGTCGCCCGCATCCGGTACGCCGACGGTTCGGTCGCCTACTGGACGCCACCCACCCAGGGCCGCTACGTCGAGCCCTACCGCAGCTACCGCTGGTGGAAGTGGGTCGAGGAGATCAGCCCGGACCGGTCGCAGCCGTTCTGGCAACCCGCCGCGCTCTGGGTCGCCCGCCAACACCGTGCCGCCGACCCGACGAGCGTCACGCTCATCCGGCGCTGGCGCGACAACCTGCCACCCGGCCAGAAGGGACACACCTCCTGGCACCAGTACGAGTTCTTCACGCTCGACGTCACCCCGGGGATGCTCCGATGACGCCGCGCGGGCGCGACCTCGCCGCAGGTTGGCACCGGTTCTGGTTCGCGCCGGTCGACACCTCGACGCTCGGCGTGCTGCGGATCGTGACCGGGCTGGTCGTCTTCGGCTGGACCCTGTCGCTGGCACCGGATCTCTCGGCGTTCTTCGGACCGCACGGGATCCTGCCGCGCACCCCGCAGCCGGCCTGGACGTTCAGCCTGCTCGGCGCCTCGCCCTCGATGACGCTCGTCGTGGCGCTCTACTGCCTGCTGCTGGTCGGCTCCCTGTGCCTGGCCGCCGGCTTCGGCACACGGATTGCAGCCGTGGCCGTGTGGCTGCTACTCATGTCGTTCGACCGCCGCAACGCCCTGATCCTCAACGCGGGTGACGACCTGCTGCGCGTCGACGCGTTCTACCTGATGCTCGCCCCCGCCGGCGCCGCGCTGTCGGTCGACCGCTGGCTGCGCCATCGCGACAGGTTCTGGGAGTTCCCGCAACGTGCGCCGTGGGCGGTGCGGCTGATCCAGATCCAGCTGTCCGCGATGTACCTCTTCGCGGTCTGGGCAAAGGTCCGCGGCACCGACTGGAACGACGGGACCGCGGTCTCCTACGCGCTGCGGGTCGGTGACCTGACTCGCTTCCCCGCACCGCACTTCCTGACCGACAACCTCACGGTCGTCAACCTGCTGACCTACGGCACCCTCGCCCTCGAGATCTCGCTGGCGCTGCTGGTGTGGAACCGCAGGCTGCGGCCGTGGCTGCTGCTCGCGGGCATCGCGATGCACCTGAGCATCGAGTTCGGGATCCTCGTCGGCTTCTTCAGCATCGCCGTCATCGCAAGCTACGTCGCCTGGGTGTCCCCCGAGGCGATGACGCGGGTGCTGCTCGGGGCACGGCAGCGCCTGCGCCGGGGCCGGCCGGTGAAGATCCCCGCCACTGTGCTCCCGCTGCCACAGCCGGCAGAGCGACCACGGCACGCCGCGTCACGGAGCCTGCACTGAGCGAGCCTGATCAGCCGGCTGCTGCCGTACCGGGATGCAGCATCTGCTGCAGCCGTCGTGCCTGCACCGGCCACTGCCACTGCTGCTGCACCCACGCCCGTCCCCGCGCACCCATGAGGCGCGCCGCCGGCCGGTCGAGCAGCAGCGCGCAGATGCGGTCGGCCACGTCGGCCACGGAGCGGCCGTCGACGACATGGCCGGTCTGCCCGTCGAGCACCGCGTCGGGCGACCCACCGGACCGGCCGGCCACCACCGGCAGCCCGACCGCCGACGCCTCGAGGAACACGATGCCGAGTCCTTCGACCTCGATGCCTCCGAGCCGGTCGCGGCACGGCATCGCGAAGACGTCGCCGGCGTCGTAGTACGCCGGCAGCTGCGCCCACGGCACCGACCCGGTCACCACGACCGGCAGGTCGCCCGCCATCTGCTGCAGCCTCTTGCGGTAGGGCCCGCCGCCGACCAGCAACAGGCAGGCGTCCGGCACGCGCCGCCGGATCAGCGGCAGCGCGCGCACCAGCACGTCCTGGCCCTTGCGCGGCACGAGCCGGGACACGCAGACGACGACGGGCCGGTCGGACAGCCCGAGCCTGCGTCGTACGTCGTCGCCGCCGCAGCCAGGAGCGAAGAAATCCGTGTCGACGCCAGACGCGAGCTGCTGCAACCGCTCGGCGTAACGGCCGAGCGCGGGGGCCAGCCGCGACCTGGTGAAGCCGTTGAGGTAGGTCATCACGTCGACGCCGCGGGCGACCTGCCGCAGCAACTGCCGGGTCCCTGGCAGCAGCGCCCAGCCGACCTCGTGACCGTGGGTCGAGGCGACCGACCGGTCGAGACCGAGCCGCGGGGCCAGCAGACCGAGCGGCGCGGCCGCCCCGAACCACACCGAGTCGCACGCGTCGGCCCGCGCGATCTCCCGCGCCTGCCGCAGGACCGCCGGCGTCGGCAGCAGCACCGACGTGTCGGCCCGGACGACGGGGAACGGTTGCGCCGCGTCGTACTCCTCCCAGCCGCGCCAGCGCGAGGTGAGCACGGTGACCGACGGCAGCCGCGACGCGAGCGCGTGCACGAACGACTGGATGCCGCCGGGACGCGGCGGGAAGTCGTTGGTGACGACCAGCGTGCGGGTCATCGGGCCGCAGGCAGCGGCAGCGGGATCGGCATCCCGTGCAGACGCGCCCAGTCGACGGCCATCGCCAGCCGCTGCGGCGACGTCGGGTGGGTGACGAACCAGACGTACTGCGCGCCGTTGGGGTCGAGGTCGGACAACCCGCGGATCGCGAGCGAGCGCATGGCAGCAACGAACGCCTGCGGGTCGTTTGTCAGCTGCAGCGCGTGCCAGTCGGCCCGGGCCTCGATCTGGCGGCTGACCAGGTTCTGCACCGGACCGGACAGCGTCGAGAGCACGGTGACGACGGCGACCAGCAGGGCGACCGACCGCGGGTCGCGCGCACTGCGCACTCCCCCGCGGCGCAACAGCGCCGGTGACGACAGCAGCACGAACACCGCGGTCAGCCCGGCGGCGACTCCCAGCGCACCGATGGCCGTGCCGTGCAGCACGTCGTCGTACTTCGCGTGCCCCAGCTCGTGCGCGACGATGACCTCGATCTGCGCGGGCGGCACGTCGCGCAGCAGGTTGTCGTAGAGCACGATCCGCCGGGTGCCGCCGTAGCCGGAGACGTAGGCGTTGAGCGTCGTCGTACGCCGGGAGGCATCAGCGACCAGGACGTCGTCGACCGGCACCCCGTCGCGGCGGGCCATGGCGAGCAGGTCGCTGCGCAGCTGGCCCTGCGGCAGCGGGTGGAAGTGGTTGAAGACCGGCTCGACGACGACCGGGTAGAGGAACGAGAACAGGAAGACCAGCGCCGCGCCGGCGACCGAGACCGGCAGCCACCAGGTGCGCGGGAAACGACGCACCAGCGCGTAGAACGCCAGCACGCCGATCACCACCGGCACGACGGACACGCCCAGCGAGCGGCCCTGGTCGGCGAACCAGCCACCCCAGCCCTGCAGCGTCAGGTCGTAGTCACGAAGCACGACGTGACCTCGCGCCTCGAACGGCAGCTGCACCAGCCAGGCCACCACCACGACCGCGGCACCGCCGAGCGCGGCCACCAGCGGCCAGCGGCCGCGGCCGAGCCGGCCCGCCAGCCGGGCACCGGCCGGCGTGAAGCCGAGCAGCAGGACCGCGGCCCAGCCCAGGAACAGCGCCGCGTAGCTCGAGGGATGGATGGCCGCGTGGAAAGCGTCCTCCCGGGCGCGCACGGCCGCCGAGTAGTAAAGCGACGGGTCGGTCGGCGCCCGGCCGCCGGGCACGGATGCGTCGATGATCCGCCACGGCGTGGTGAACCCGATGACGAGGCCGAGCGCAACCAGCAGCACGACGAGGGCGACCACGGCCGGCAGGCGGGACCCCCGCCCGACGGTCCGGGCCGGGGCGAGATCGGCGACGCCGGTCACGACGGCCGAGCGGCGCAGGTCATGACAGCTGCTGGGCGACATAGGCGCGCCACTGCGCGGTGAACGCCGCCGTCGTCGTGTGCAGCACGTCGCGCAGGCCGCGCTCGAGCGCGACCTGGCTCGAGACGCCGCTCGCGGTACCGACCTTGCGGTAGAGCGCGACGAGGGTGGCGTCACCGTGCTCGGCGACGAGCCGGCAGGCGAGCCAAGCCTCCTCGTAGACCTGCGGCAGCCGCGCGTTGGCACCCGCGAAGTCGGCGTCGGTCGGCAGCCGCTGGGGCAGGTGGCCGGCGACCACCTCGGCCTTGAGCTCCCGGGCGGCGTCGCCTACCGCGACGCCGGTGCCGTGGTAGCCGACGTAGTCCGCGAACCCCTCGACCAGCCAGTCGGGGGTCGACGTGCCGGTCTCCGCCCGGGTCGCGACATGGGTGATCTCGTGGGTCATGACGACCCGGCGGCCGAGGCTGCCGAGCTTGGCGAAGTTGGCCGGGTTGACGATGATCCGGTCGCCGACGGCGCCGCTCGGGCCGGCGCGTCCGGGCAGCTCCGCGGTCGCGACCGCGGCGATCTGCGACATGTCCTCCCCGCCACCGACCATCTGGGTCAGCTCCTGCTGCGTCGATGGCACCAGCACGACGACCCGCTGCGGCCAGTCGCTGCCCCATACCTGCGTGACGGTCGGGGTGTCGCCGTCCGCCTCCGCGACGAGGGCGGCCATCAGCGACTGCGACCCCGGATGACCCAGCACCAGGGCGTGCCTGCCGTGCGCGACGACGACCGGCCCGCCGTCCCACAGCTCGCGGGTGGTGGTGAGCCCCTGCGAGTCGAGGTCGGTGTCGGAGGCGAGGTACCAGCCGGTCGGCCGCTGCACGAACGTGAGGAACTGCAGCGCCGCCGTCGGCTGCGCGTCGTAGCCCTTGAGCTGGTAGTGCAGGTAGACCCCCGCCGGGGCGTACGCCGGAGCGCCGTAGCTCGCCGCGATGCCGGGGGGCAGCGTGTGTGGCGCGCCCTGGTCGAGCTGGTAGGACCACGAGGACAACGGCACCTGGGCCAGCGCGTCGAACAGCTGCCCCTGCGCGGCACGGAACCGCAGCGACTCGGGGTCGACCGTCGCCAGGAACCCGGCCCGGTCGTGGTGCAGCACCGCGGCGGCGCGCCGGTCGAGCAGCGCCTGGATCGACGCGTCGGGGTGCGGGTCCCGCAGCTGCGTGGTGTCGGGCGCGACCCGCTGACGGGGCACGGCGCTCACGGCGGGGGCGGCCGGGGCGACCGAGCGCGCGACGGTGACCCCGAGGTCGGTGAGCAGGACGGCGGCGAGCGCGGTCGCGACGGCGGCGGCGACCAGCCGCGGCGATCGCCGGCCGGTCGGCTCGCTCACGGCGTCGAGTCTAGGGCTGGAAGGACCCCGTTCGTGGCTGCGCGCAACGCCCGATCTGAGACGGATTCTGCGGTGATCTCTTCGCCCGTCACCGGGACGCGAGCAACGTCTCCGCACGACGCACGGCGGCGCTGGTCGCCGCGGCGGCAGCGGCCCGGTCGCGGTCACTGCTCTCGAGCTGCTGCTGGGCGGCGGTCAACTGCCGGCGTACGGGGTCGAGGAAGACCGCATAGGCGTCCGCGGCCTCCCGAGTCGAGCGGTACCAGCCCGACACGGCGCGGTCGTACCACCGCGCCTCCAACGGGGCGAACACGTCGTAGGCCGCCGCGGCGGCGGTCGCCGCCGTCGTGAAGTCGCGGTCGGCACGCAGCTCGGCCCGACCGGCGCGTACGACGCCGTCGATGGCGGTGGCACTCGACCCGTCGAGGTTGCGGGCCGCGGCCGCCAGAGCGGTGAGGGCGTCGCCGTAACGGTCGGCCTCGCCGGGCAGCCGGTCGAGCACCTTGTGCGTCTGGGCCAGCAGCGCGGGCAGCTGCGCCTGACCGCGCACCTGCGTGGGGTCGCCGGTGGCCGCGGCCGCGGCGATCCCGTCGATGCCGCCGGCGAGCTGGGCCAGCTGGCCGGTGTCGCTGAGGACCGCGGCGCGTGCGCTGTTGAAGGCGGGGATCGCCGTGTCCAGCGCCGGAACGCCGGCCGGCCCGAGAGTGGCGGGCGTGGTGTCGACCGGAGCGGGCGGCGCGGCCGCGGTCGAGCCGCTGCCCGCGGCGCCGGTCGCCGCGACGACGATGCCGGCCAGCAGGGTCACGCTGACGAGGGCGGCCACCGCGGACGTCGCGCCGCGGGGCAGTGACGGGCGGGACATCAGCCGCGGGCGCTCCGCCGTGCGCCGGTGCTCCTGCGGGCGCTCTTGCCGGAGGTGCCTGTGCTCACGCCGCTCCCGTTGCGCTTCGCCGGGGCCGGCGGCCGGGTGCCGAGCAGCACGTCGGACCAGGTGGGGACGGCGGCGCGCTTGCCCTCGCCGACGTCGCGGACTCCCTGGTCGCGCGGCATCGGTGTGGTGCTCGAACGCTTTGCCGCGCTGCGGCCCCGGGCCGGCGGCGCAGAGGCCTTCGCCGCGGTGGCCTTCGCCGCAGTGGCCGTTGCCGCAGTGGCCGTTGCCGCAGTGGCCGTTGCCGGGCGACCACCGCTCCTCACCGCCGTGCCCTTCGCCGCCGAGCGCTTGGCCGCCGTGCTCTTCGCCGCGCTGCTCTTCGCCGCCGTGCTCTTCGCTGCCGTGCTCTTCGCCGTCGAGTGCTTGGCCGCCGAGCCCTTCGGCGTACGGCCCGTGGTCTTCGTGGTCCGAGGAGTCGACGCCGCCGCCGTCCTGCGGCCCCGCTTGCTCGCCGGCGCGGCCACGGTCGGCCGGCCAGGCGCGACGTAGCCGAGCTTCCCGGCGTAGCTGTCGAGCGCCGTGACCACCCGCTGGGCCGGGTCCCATCCCCACTCGGCCGCGCGCGCGCGGCCGCGCGCGACGTAGGTCAGGCGCACGATCCAGGTGCCGTCGTCGCGGCGGCGGGCGGTCCAGTCGACGGTGTCGGCCTTGAGCCCGGGCGTCTCGGCGAGGTGCAGATCGGCGGCGGCACCCACCGGCACGGCGGAGGCGCCGGCACGAGCCTTGGTCATGACGGCGTCACGGGCCTCGTCGACCATGCGCGCCCGCTCGGACATGACCGGCCCGGCGTAGCGCAGGACGCGGGCGACGGGTACGCCGGCGATCTTGGCCACCTGCTCGGGCGTCTCACCCGCCCGCAGCCGCGCCTGGATCTCCTTGGGGCTCAGCGCGCTCTCGGCCGCGCTCGTGCTGCCGGGCGCGGGCAAAGTGCCGCGCAGCGCCGCCTGCAACCTGGCGTCGACCGGCAGGACGTGGCTGCCCTTGACCGCGTCGGGGCTGGCGGCGAGCACGAGCTGGGCGCCGTCGTTCGTGATCGCGACGATGTAGAGCTCGCGCACCGCACCTCCTCCCGCCGGACCTCCGCCAGTGTGACGGACAACGCCCTGTGGTGCGCGCAAGCACCGCCGGGCAGGCGCGGCGGGTCGCGGCGGGGCGGTGCGGGCTTGCCGGCTACGGTCTGCCGGCGCCGGAGTAGCTGCTGCGGTCGATCGAGGCGATGCGTACGACGGCACCACTGTGCGGCGCCTCGATCATCCGGCCGTTGCCGATGTAGAGGCCGACGTGGTAGGGCGGGCTGCCGAAGAAGATGAGGTCGCCCGGCTGCAGGTCCGCGCGCGAGACCGGTCGGGTGTCCTGCTGCTGCGAACCCGTGTAGTGCGGCAGCGAGACGCCGGCGGCGGCCCACGCCGCCATCGTCAGGCCCGAGCAGTCGTAGGAGTTGGGGCCGGAGGCGCCCCACTGGTAGGGCTTGCCGAGCTGGGCGTAGGCGAAGCGCACCGCCACCCCGGCCCGGCCCGACGCCGGCCCGTTGTAGGAGCCGCGCAGCGACGCCATCCGGTCGGCGTAGGCGGACTGCTGGGCGAGGTAGGCCGCGCGGGCCGCCGACTGCAGCCGGTCGAGCTCGGCCTGCTGGGCGGCCAGCAGCCGCTGGATCTGCGCCTTCTGCGCGCTGAGGGCGCGCTGGGCGGCCGAGACCTGGGCGACCAGCTGCTGAGCCTGGGCCTCGGCGTCCGCGACCTGGTGGCGAGCCGACACGGCCTCGTTGATCGTCTCGGCGTGCCGCTGGGAGATGGCGTCGAGGGTATTGGACCGGCCCAGGAAGACGCTCGGGTTGCTCGAGGTGAGCAGGTTCATGAGCCCGTCGGAGACGCCGCCGCTGCGGTAGGCGGCCGACGCGAACTGGCCGAGCTGCTCCTGCACCTGAGCGAGGTGGGCCTGCGCCCGGCCGAGCCGGTCGCGCAGCGCCGCCTCCTTGGCCCGGGCGGTGGCCAGCTGGATGTTGGCGGCGTTGGACTGCTCGGACAGCCGGGCGACCTGCTCGCCGAGGGCGTCGACGCGCGCCTTGACCTGGGCGATCGAGGCGTGCGGGGCGGCGAGGGACGGGGTCGCGACGATCCCGGTCAGGCCGGCCGCGAGCGTCGCGGCAACCAGCCCGAAGGAGAGGGGACGGCGGATGATTCGCCGGTGGGCACGGCGGGCAGACGCCACGGAGGTGGCTCCTCCACTTCCTCTACCGCCTACCGGGTGAGCTGACGGGTTCGGGCGGGAAGGGTCGCCCTACGGCGTGCACCATGCGGGCATGGCGACGCCGATTCACCCCAGGGACATGGGTCCCCGGCTCCCGGCCGACCGCAGTCGGGCAGGACTCGGCGGTGACTACCCGCGGCCGCTCCCTGTGAACGGCACACCAACGGGCTAGCCGGGGAGGGACATTAGTAACCGAATCGTGACAACCGCAAGGCAGGTCGGTGTGGCCATCCTCACGTTGCGGACAAGGTGGCCGCTCGAGGCCCGCAGAGACACAAACCTCGCAACGCGCTGACCGG
>DASSKL010000043.1 GCA_035690485.1 Mycobacteriales bacterium
GGCGCCGGCAGGCGAGGTACGACGCCCGCAGGGCCGGATCGACGATGCCGGCCGCGTCCAGCGCGTTCACGTGCGCGGCCGCGTCGAGCGAAAGATGCTCATCCGCCGACGATCCGCTCGGCGGCGAGCCGGCCGCTGACGAGCACCATCGGTACGCCGATGCCCGGCTGGGTCCCCGACCCGGCCAGCACCACGTTGTCGAGCAGCAGGTTGCCCGGCCGGAACGGCCCGGTCTGGCGGAACGTGTGCGCTGCCCCGAACGGCGAGCCCGCCGCAAGCCCCTGCCGCTGCCAGTCGGCCGGCGTCACCGCACGAGAAACCTCGACGGCGTCGGAAAAACCCACGTAGCCCAGCGCCCCGAGCCGGCCCACGACCTCCTCGCGGAACCGCGGCCCGATGACGTCCCAGTCGACCTGCCCGTCGAGGTGCGGTACTGGCACCAGCACGTAGTAGGCCTGCCTGCCCGCGGGCGCGAGTGACGGGTCGGTGCGGGTCGGGTTGGTGACCAGCAGCGACGGGTCCGCCGGCAGCCGGCGCCGCCGGATGAGCTCGTCGAACGTCGAGCGCCAGGCGCGACCGAAGTGCACGTTGTGGTGCGCGATGCGGGAGTAGGCCGCGGACGAGCCGACGTGCAGCAGGAAGCAGGAGGGGGAGTGGCGCAGCCGCCGCGGCCGCTCGGCGGCCGCCGGCAACAGGTCGCGCACCGCGGCCGGCCGGTCGCCCGCCAGCACCACGACGTCGGCCGGGAAGCGCCGCCCGTCGGTCGTGTGCACGGCGACCGCCCGCCCGCCGCGCACCTCGACCTGCGTCACGGCACAGCCGAAGTGCAGGTCGGCCCCGTGCTTGGCCGCCGCACCGGCCAGCGCCTCGGGCACCGCGTGGATCCCGCCGGCGGGAAACCAGACGCCCTCGACGGTGTCCATGTAGGAGATGACCGCGTAGAGGGCGAGCGCCTCGAACGGCGACACCCCGGCGTACAGCGCCTGGAACGAGAACAGCCGCCGGGTCCGTGGATCGTGCAGGTACGACGCCACCTTCGGCGCCAGCCGCCGGAAGCCGCCCAGCGCCACCAGCCGCGCCAGGTCCGGCACCAGCAGGGACAGCGGCGAGTCGAGATTGCGGTCGATGAACGTCCGCATCTCCACGTCGTACAGCCGGCGGGTGAAGTCGACGAACCGGCGGAAGCCGTTTGCCTCGCTCGGGCCGCAGAGCTGCGCGATCTCGGCGGCCGTCTCCTCGACCGATGCCCGGACGTCGAGCGTGCTGCCGTCGGGGTAGTGCGCCCGGTAGGCCGGGTCCAGCCGGCGCAGCTCCAGCCAGTCGTCGAGCCGCTCGCCGACGCAGCCGAGCGCGTCGGCGACGAGCCCCGGCATCGTCAACACGGTCGGTCCGGTGTCGAACCGGTAGCCGTCGATCTCCAGCCGACCGGCCCGCCCGCCCGGCGCCTCGCCGCGCTCGAGGATCGTCACCTCGCGACCCGCGCCGAGCAGCCGGAGGGCCGCGGACAGCCCGCCGAGACCGGCGCCCACGACGACCACGCGGCCGGTCGGGCCGACGACCGTGCGCACGCCTGAAACCCTAATGACCGGGGCCGGCAGCCGGCCTCCGAGGCCCGCAGACCCGAAAAACCTCTCGCATGGCGATTGGTCCCTCCGACGCCGGGTACGGCCGCGTCTAGTGATGACACCCGAACGAAAGGCTTGGCATTCGGGTCGAATCACTACTAGCGTGCCCCGATATCGGGGTTCCCCGCCGATGGCGTCACTAGAAGACGGCGCACAGCCGAGGGTCCGTCGGCGCCGCAGCGATCGGAGGTCCACGCACGTGCAACCCCCCGCCGACCCCTACCGGTCCTCGGCCGGGCTCGCGACGGCCGCCTCGGGCAGCACGGCGTGCGTCGCCCACGACCCCGCGTGCACCCCGCCCGGTGCCGACGACCCGGCGGCCGACCAACCTCCCAGTAGACAGGCCGGAGTGGCCCACCCGGCGCCGTTCACTCCGGCCGAGATCCTGCAGCAGGCAGGTGCGGAGAACTTCCCGGTCGCACCGTGGTTCCTGCCCCGGACCTATCGCCGGCACCTGACCGCCGTCTACGGCTTCGCCCGCCTCGTCGACGACCTCGGCGACGAGGCCCGCGGCGACCGGGCCGCCTTGCTCGACGCGTTCGAGGCGGACCTGATCCGCGTCTGGGACGCCCAGCCGGAGACCCCGTTGCTGCGGGCGCTGCAGCCCACCGTCCGCGAGTGCGGCCTGTCCCGCGAGCCGTTCCTGCGCCTGGTCGAGGCAAACCGGCGCGACCTCACCGTGCACCGCTACGAGACCTACGACGACCTGCGCGGCTACTGCGCGCTGTCGGCCGACCCCGTGGGCCACATCGTGCTCGAGATCTTCGGTGTTTCCACGCCGTCGCGCATCGCGCTGTCCGACCGCGTGTGCACCGCGTTGCAGATCGTCGAGCACTGCCAGGACGTCGGCGAGGACCGCCGCAACGGCCGCGTCTACCTGCCGCAGGAGGACCTGCGCCGCTTCGGGGTGAGCGACGACGACCTGACCGCCGCCGTCGCCGGGCCGCGGCTGCGTGCCGCCCTGGCCTTCGAGGTCGACCGCGCCGGCGCGCTGCTCGACGAGGGGACCCCGCTGGTCGCGACGCTCACCGGCACCGCCCGGTTGGCCGTCGCCGGATTCGTCGCCGGCGGGCGCGCGGCGATCGCGGCCATCCGGCGGGCCGACCACGAGGTGCTGTCGGCCACCCGCAGCCCGCGCAAGCGGGTCGTGGCGACCGAGACCCTCGGCGTACTCCTCCGCCACCGGCCCGCGAGGAGCGGCGCATGACCGCTATCGCACCGACCGTCGACCTCGCCGCCGCCTACCGGCACTGCGAGGAGGTCACCCGCCGCGAGGCGCGCAACTTCTCCTACGGCATCCGGTTGCTGCCGACCGACAAGCGGCAGGCGATGAGCGCGGTCTACGCGTTCGCCCGCCGCATCGACGACATCGGCGACGGCGACCTGCCGGCCGACGAGAAGCTGCGCCTGCTCGCCGACGCCCGGGCCGCTCTCGCCACCGTCGGCGAGCGCACCGACGACCTCGTGCTCGTCGCGCTCGCCGACGCGGCGAAGCGCTTCCCGATCCCGCTCCCCGCCTTCGGCGAGCTGATCGAGGGCGTCGAGATGGACGTGCGCGGCGTGCGCTACGAGTCGTTCGACGATCTCGTGCACTACTGCCGCTGCGTCGCCGGCTCCATCGGCCGGCTGTGCCTGGCCATCTTCGGCGCCGACCGCTACGACGAGGCCGCGCCGCTCGCCGATGCGCTCGGCGTCGCGCTGCAGCAGACCAACATCCTGCGCGACATCCGCGAGGACCTCGGCAACGGCCGGATCTACCTGCCGCAGCAGGACCTGCGCCGGTTCGGCGTCGACCTGCAGCTCGCCGCCGACGGCACCGTCGAGGGACCTCGCGACCGGCTCGTCGACCTCATCGAGGACGCCGCGGCGCGGGCGGAGACCTGGTACGCCGACGGGCTGCGCCTCCTGCCGATGCTCGACCGGCGCAGCGCCGCGTGCTGCGCCGCGATGTCCGGCATCTACCGCCGGCTGCTGGCCCGTATCGAGGAGACCCCGGAGGTCGTGCTGCGCGAGCGCATGTCCCTGTCCGCGTGGGAGAAGATGACGGTCGCTGCGCGCAGCCTCGCCGGGGCACGCACGTGAGCCCGCAGCTCGGCGCGCAGCCCCAGAGCCGCGTCGTCGTCGTCGGGGGAGGCCTCGCCGGCATCACCGCCGCGCTGGACCTCGCCGACGCCGGCCACGCGGTCACGCTGCTCGAAGGCCGCCCGCGGCTCGGGGGAGCGACCCACTCGTTCCGCCGCGCCGAGCTCGGCGGCATCGACGTCGACAACGGCCAGCACGTGTTCCTGCGCTGCTGCACCGACTACCGCGGGCTGCTGCAGCGGCTCGGCGTCGAGCACCTGACGACCCTGCAGCCGCGCCTCGACATCCCCGTCGTCGAACCGGCTCGCGGTCGCACCGGGCGGCTCACCCGCAGCAACCTGCCCGCACCGCTGCACCTCGCGCCGGCGCTGCTGCGCTACCGGATGCTCTCGCCGGCCCAGCGGGTCAGCGCCGCCCGCGCCGCGCTCGCGCTGGGCAAGGTCGACCCGACCGACCCGGCCGTCGACGCGCGGTCGTTCGGCGACTGGCTGACCTCGCGCAGGCAGAGCCCGCAGGCGGTGGCCGCGCTCTGGGAGCTGGTCACCGTCGCGACCCTCAACGCGCGGGCCGACCGCGCGTCGCTGGCGCTCGCCGCGACGGTCTTCCAGATCGGCCTGCTGGAGTCGCCGGACAACGGCGACATCGGCTACGCCGCCGTACCCCTGCAACGGCTGCACGGCGACGCGGCCACCAGCGCGCTCGAGGCCGCAGGGGTCGACGTCTACCTGCGCCGCCGGGTCACCGGCATCGGCCTCGGTGGCGCCGGCTGGGTCGTCGGCACCGACGCGGGCCCGGTCGAGGCCGACGGTGTCGTGCTCGCGGTCCCCTCGGACAGCGTCGCCGACCTCGCGCCCGCCGGCGCGTTGCCCGACCCCGAGGCGCTGCGGCGGCTCGGCAGCTCGCCGATCGTCAACGTGCACGTCGTCTACGACCGCCCGGTCATGGACGCGCCGTTCGTGGCCGGTGTCGGTACGCCGGTGCAGTGGGCGTTCGACCGCACCGCGGCGTCCGGGCTCGACCCGGCCACCGGGCAGTACGTCGCCGTGTCGGTGTCCGCCGCCGACGACTGGATCGGCCGGCCGGCCGCGCAGGTGCGCGAGGCGTTCGAGCCGGCCCTGCAGCAGATGTTCCCCCGAGCACGGGAGGCCCGTGTGTTGTCGTTCCTCGTCACCCGGGAGCGCGCCGCGACGTTCCGGCAGGCGCCGGGCAGCGCGGCGCTGCGCCCGGGTCCGGCCACCGCGCTGCCCGGCCTCTACCTGGCGGGCGCATGGACCGCGACCGGCTGGCCCGCGACGATGGAGGGCGCGGTGCGCAGCGGTCACGCCGCCGCCCGCGCTCACCTCGCCGCGCAGCGGCGCCGCGAACCGGCCCGGGTCGCGTCATGACCGCCGCGACGATGTCCTCCGAAGGCCCAGGCCTACCCGCTCCGTCTCAGGTCCCGGCGTCGCTGGCCCGCGGCCGGGAGCTGACCACGCCGGCCCTGCGCGCGGCGGTCGACGGGCTGTCGCCGCAGATGCGGCTGGTCAGCGGCTACCACCTCGGCTGGCTCGCCGCCGACGGCAGTGCGATGCCGGGCTCGGGCGGCAAGGCGGTCCGCCCGGCCCTCGCCGTGCTCTCGGCCGAGGCCGCCGGTGCGCCCGGTGAGGTCGGCGTACCTGGTGGTGTCGCCGTCGAGCTGGTGCACAACTTCTCGCTGCTGCACGACGACCTGATGGACGGTGACACCGAGCGGCGGCACCGCGCGACGGCGTGGACGGCGTTCTCCCCGTCACTCGCGATCCTCGCCGGTGACGCGCTGCTCGCCCTCGCACAACAGGCGCTGCTCGAGGTCGGCAACGACCGAGGCCTCGCCGCTGCCCGGCGGCTCGGCATCGCCACCCAGGACCTCATCACCGGCCAGGTCGACGACCTGGCCTTCGAGAGCCGCAGCCACGTCGGCGTCGACGAGGTGCTCGCGATGGCGGCCGGCAAGACCGGCGCCCTGCTCGCCTGCGCCGCGTCGATCGGCGCCGAGCTCGCCGGCGCCCCGGCCGCGCTGGTCGACGGGCTGGCGGCCTACGGCGCGCACCTCGGCCTCGCCTTCCAGCTGGTCGACGACCTGCTCGGCATCTGGGGTGACCCGTCGGTGACCGGGAAGCCGGTGCTGTCCGACCTGCGCTCGCGCAAGAAGTCGGTGCCGGTCGTCGTCGCCGTCAACGCCGGCGGCAGCGCGGCCCAGGAGCTGGCCCGGATGCTCGGCGACGAGCGGCCGCACGACGAGGACGACCTCGTGCGCATGGCCGGCCTGGTCGAGGAGGCCGGCGGTCGCGCCTGGACCGTGACGGAGGCGCGGCGGCAGCTGGACGAGGCGCTGTCCCGGCTGCGGCTGCTCGACATGCCCGATCCCGTGCGCGACGAGCTCGGCGCAGTCGCCCGATTCGTGACCACCCGGGAGTCCTGAATTGACCCTCGCTGCAGACCGCCCCGCACCGCAGCGCACCCGTGACGACCTGCGCGTCGAGGCCGACACCCTCGACGTCGCGCGGATGACGCTCGAGCGAGCCCGCGACCACCTGCTGTCGCTGCAGGACGCCGCCGGCTGGTGGAAGGGCGAGCTCGAGACCAACGTCACGATGGACGCCGAGGACATGCTGCTGCGCCACTTCCTCGGCATCCTCGAGCCGCAGCGCACCGAGGAGTCGGCGCGCTGGATCCGTTCGCAGCAGCGACCCGACGGCACCTGGGCGTCGTTCTACGGCGGGCCGGCCGAGCTCTCGACGACGATCGAGGCCTACGTGGCGCTGCGCCTCGCCGGCGACGGCCCGCAGGAGCCGCACATGCTGGCGGCCTCGTCGTGGGTCCGGGCCAACGGCGGTGTCGAACGCAGCCGGGTCTTCACCCGCATCTGGCTCGCGACCGTCGGCCGGTGGGACTGGGCCGACCTGCCGGTGCTCCCGCCGGAGATGATCTTCCTGCCGTCATGGTTCCCGCTCAATGTCTACGACTTCGCCTGCTGGGCGCGGCAGACGATCGTGCCGCTCACGATCGTCAACGCACTGCGCCCCCAGCGGCCGCTGCCGTTCGACATCGACGAGCTGCTCACCGGCGAGGAGCGGCCGGCGGCCACCGGGCCCTTCGGCACGCTCGACCGGCTGCTGCACGCCTACCACCGGCTGCCGGTGCACCCGTTCCGCCGGCTCGCGATGCGCCGCGCCACCGAGTGGATCCTCGCCCGGCAGGAAGCCGACGGCGGGTGGGGCGGCATCCAGCCGCCGTGGGTCTACTCCCTGCTCGCGCTGCACCTCATGGGCTACTCGCTCGACCACCCGGCGATGCGGGCCGGGCTGGCCGGCCTCGACGGGTTCACGATCCGCGAGCAAACGCCCGAGGGCTGGGTAGTCCGGCTCGAGGCGTGCCAGTCCCCGGTGTGGGACACCGCGCTGGCGATCAACGCGCTGGCCGACGCCGGCGTCCCGGGAGACGACCCGGCGATGGTCCGGGCGGCGCGATGGATCCTCGACGAGGAGATCACCGTCGCGGGCGACTGGGCGGTCAAGCGTCCGGATCTCGCACCGGGCGGGTGGGCGTTCGAGTTCGCCAACGACCTCTACCCCGACACCGACGACACCGCCGAGGTCGTCCTCGCGCTGCGCCAGGTCGACGCGCCCGACCTGCGTCCCGCCATCGACCGCGGGATCGGCTGGACCGTCGGCATGCAGTCGCGCGACGGCGGCTGGGGCGCCTTCGACGCCGACAACACCCGCAAGGTCGCGACCCGGCTGCCGTTCTGCGACTTCGGTGAGGTCATCGACCCGCCGTCGGCCGACGTCACCGCGCACATCGTCGAGATGCTCGCGGCCGAAGGGCGCGCCGGCAGCCAGGCGGCACGCCGCGGCGTCGCGTGGTTGCTCGACCACCAGGAGCCCGACGGCTCGTGGTTCGGCCGCTGGGGCGCCAACTACGTCTACGGCACCGGCGCAGTCGTGCCCGCGCTCGTCGCCGCGGGCCTGCCCGGCGACGCGCCGCAGATCCGCCGCGCCGTCGAGTGGCTGGTGCGGCACCAGAACGACGACGGCGGCTGGGGCGAGGACATGCGCTCCTACGTCGACCCCGACTGGATCGGGCGCGGCGACTCGACCGCCTCGCAGACCGCGTGGGCGCTGCTGGCACTGCTCGCCGCGGGTGCGCACGACGACGAGGCGACCGATCGAGGCATCCGCTGGCTTGCGGACCACCAGACCCGCGAGGGCACCTGGGACGAGCCGCAGTTCACCGGCACCGGGTTCCCCGGCGACTTCTACATCAACTACCACCTGTACCGGCTGGTCTTCCCCATCAACGCCCTCGGCCGGTTCGTGCGGCTCGGCGCGCGAACGAAGGAACAGAGCGTGCGGCTTGGCGCGCGAACGAAGGAACAGAGCGTGCGGCTCGACGAGGAGAGGAAGGGCCGATGATGCGCCCGTCCCGGCGATCGGTAGCCAAGCCGTCGCGGCTCCTGCGCCGCTCGGCGCCCGAGCCGTCGTCGCTGGTCGTCGCCACCGCGCTGTCGTTGGAGGCACGTGCCGTACGCCGCGGCCTCCAGGGCTCCCAGGTGCTCAAGAGCGGCATGGGCGTGCGCAAGGCCGCGAAGCTCGCCCGCACCCTCGGCGCCTCCCGCTTCGACGCGCTGGCCATCACCGGCCTGTGCGGCGGGCTGCGCGACGAGCTCGAGCCGGGCGACCTCGTCGTGGCGAGCGAGGTGCGCAGCGAGTCGGGGGAGGCGCTCGCCTGCCCGTCGGCCGACCTGCTGGCCGGTGCGCTGCGCCGGCGCGGGCTGCGGGTGCACGTCGGCCCGATCCTCACCGCCGACCATGTGGTCACCGGTGCGGAGCGAGTGCGGCTGGGCCGCGACGCGCTCGCGGTCGACATGGAGTCCTACGAGCTGGCCCTCGGTGCGGGCGGCCGGCCGGTCGCCGTCGTACGCGCGGTCGTCGACAACGGCGCGCACCCGCTGGTCAGCCGCGACACCGTGCGCACCAGCCTGGCCGCGCTGCGCAGCCTGCGGGAGGTCGGCGCCGCACTGGTCGACTGGGCCGACGCCGCCGCCGAGCGCACCGTGCTGCTCGCCGGGCCGCGGTCGTTCTGCGCCGGGGTCGAGCGGGCCATCCAGATCGTGGAGCGCGCGCTGGAGCGCTACGGCGCACCGGTCTACGTGCGCAAGCAGATCGTGCACAACGCGCACGTCGTCGCCGACCTCGAGAGCCGCGGCGCGGTGTTCGTCGACGAGCTCGAGGACGTGCCGGCCGGGGCGAACGTCGTGTTCAGCGCGCACGGCGTCGCACCGGCGGTGCGCGACACGGCCGACTCGCGCGGCCTGTCGGTCATCGACGCCACCTGCCCGCTGGTGACGAAGGTGCACAGCGAGGCCCGGCGGTTCGCCGCCCGGGGCGACACGGTCTTCCTCATCGGCCATGCCGGCCACGAGGAGGTCGAGGGCACCCTCGGCGAGGCGCCCGACCGGGTCGTGCTCGTCGAGGACGCCGCGGCCGCCGCGACGGTCGACGCACCGTCGACCGGCGGCATGTCCTACCTGATGCAGACCACGCTGGCCGTCGACGAGGCCAGCGAGGTCGCCGACGTCCTGCGCTCGCGGTTCCCGCAACTGCAGGCGCCGCGGTCCGACGACATCTGCTACGCGACGTCCAACCGGCAGCAGGCGGTGCGCGAGGTGGCCCGCGACGCCGACCTCGTCCTCGTCGTGGGTTCGGAGAACTCCTCCAACTCCCAGCGGTTGGCGGAGGTCGCGCGTCGCGAGGGGGTGCCGGCCTACCTCGTCGACGACACCAGCCACATCGATCCGGCCTGGCTGCACGGCGTACGCACCATCGGCGTGACCGCCGGCGCATCCGCACCACCGCACCTCGTCGACGCCGTCGTCGGGGCGCTGTCCGGGCTCGGCCCGGTGACCGTCACCGAACGTTCGGTCGCGGTCGAGACCGTGAAGTTCAACCTGCCCAAGGAGGTGAGCTGAGCGTGGGCATGCCTCTTCGGCAGAACCTGCGACTCGGGGGATATCTGCTCAAGCAAAAGGTGCTGCGGCGCGACAAGTTCCCGCTGCTCGTGGAGCTCGAGCCACTGTTCGCCTGCAACCTGCACTGCGCCGGCTGCGGCAAGATCCAGCAGCCGCACGACGTGCTCAAGCAGCGGATGCCGGTCGAGCAGGCCGTCGGTGCCATCGAGGAGTGCGGCGCGCCGATGGTCTCGATCGCCGGCGGTGAGCCGCTCATGCACCCGCAGATCGACGAGATCGTGCGGCAGCTGATCGCGCGCAAGAAGTTCGTGTTCCTCTGCACCAACGCGGTGCTGCTGCCCAAGCACCTGCACAAGTTCGAGCCGTCGCCGTACTTCGCCTGGATGGTGCACATCGACGGGCTGCGCGAGCGGCACGACGAGTCGGTCTGCAAGGACGGCGTCTTCGACCAGGCGGTCGAGGCCATCAAGATGGCGCAGGCGCGCGGCTTCCGCGTGATGACCAACACGACGTTCTTCAACACCGACACGCCGCAGGACGTCATCGACGTGCTCGACTACCTCAACGACGAGCTCGGCGTCGACCACATGCAGATCTCGCCCGGCTACGCCTACGAGAAGGCGCCCGATCAGGAGCACTTCCTCGGCGTGCAGGAAACCCGCGAGCTGTTCCGCAAGGCGTTCGACAACGGCCGGCGCAAGAAGTGGCGGCTCAACCACTCGCCGCTGTTCCTCGACTTCCTCGAGGGCAAGGTCGACTACGACTGCACCGCCTGGGCGATCCCGTCCTACTCGCTGCTCGGCTGGCAGAAGCCGTGCTACCTGATGAACGACGGCTACGTGTCGTCGTACAAGGAGCTCATCGAGGACACCGACTGGGACGCCTACGGCCGCGGCAAGGACCCGCGCTGCGCCAACTGCATGGCGCACTGCGGCTACGAGCCGACCGCGGTGATGGCGACGATGAGCTCGCTGCGCGAGTCGATTCGGGCCATGATCGACGTGGCGTAGCTCGCCGCCGGGTCGCCCGACCTCTGCCGGTCACGGGCGAAGCGTGCCGGCCGGTCACGGGCCGAAGCGCCGCTCGAGCGACCGGTAGACGCCGGGCGCCCCACCGCGCAGCCGCGCCGGCAGGCCGAGCCAGCGCGGCACCACCTGGTGCGGCCGGCCGGTGCGGGCGGCCAGCACGATCGCGTCGGCGACGCGTCCGGCCGCGATCGGCCGGGGGAAGCTGCGGGTGTACGCCGCACCGCGACGGGCGAAGAACGGCGTGTCGATGACGCCCGGCGCCACCGTCGACACCGAGACGCCGTGACCGGACACCTCGGGCCGCAGCGAGTCGGCGAAGGTGTGCACGGCCGCCTTGGTGGCGGCGTAGACCGCTTCGTCCTTGACCCCCGTCAGGCCGGCGATCGAGGTGACGAAGACCAGCGCACCGCGGCGGCGGGTCAGCATGCCGGGCAGCAGCAGCCGGGTCAGGTGCAGCACCGCTCGCAGGTCGACGTCGAGCAGTGCGTCGACGCGGCCCGGGTCCATGTCGGCGAAGGCGCCGGCGTGCCCGATGCCGGCGTTGTTGACCAGCACGTCGATGTCGCCGGCCTGCTCGGCGACCCGCTGCGCACCGGCCGGATCGGCCAGGTCCGCGACGATGGCGCGCCCACCGGTGCGCTCACAGGCGCCCTGCAGTGCAGCCTCGTCGCGCCCGGTGACGACGACGTGCGCGCCGGCCGCCGTGAACCGCTCGGCGGTCATCCGGCCGATGCCGCTGGAGCCCCCGGTGACGAGGACGGTTGCGCCGGCCAGCTCCACGCGGCCGACGCTATCGGGTCAGCCCGGTGCGAGGCGGGCAGCAGCGGGGCAACGGACCACAGCAGGGGAGCGAGCGCGTGAGCGAGCGGCCCGGAGCCGCTTCGCCGGCGATCATGCAGAGATCGTTGACCGTCCGGGCGGGTTAGCCTGGTCCGATGTCCAGCGTGCCGACGATCCGCGAGCTGCTCGCCGGCGGCACCCGCTCGTTCTCCTTCGAGTTCTTCCCGCCGAAGACGCCTGACGGCGAGCGGCAGCTGTGGCAGGCGATCCGCGAGGTCGAGGCGCTGCACCCGACCTTCGTCTCGGTGACCTACGGTGCCGGCGGGTCCACCCGCGACGGCACCGTGCGGATGACCGGACGCATCGCGACGGAAACGACGCTCACCCCGGTCGGGCACCTGACCGCGGTCAACCACTCGGTCGCCGAGCTGCGCCGGGTCGTCGGCCAGTACGCCGACGCCGGCGTACGCAACGTCCTCGCCTTGCGCGGCGACCCGCCGGGGGATCCGCAGGCGGACTGGCAGGCGCACCCCGAGGGGGTCTCCTACGCGGCCGAGCTGGTCGAGCTGGTGCGCTCGATCGGCGACTTCTGCGTGGGGGTCGCGGCGTTCCCGGAGAAGCACCCGCGGGCGACCGACCTCGACACCGACGTGCGCCACTTCGTCGCCAAGTGCCGTGCCGGCGCCGACTTCGCCATCACGCAGTTCTTCTTCGACGCGAGCGACTACCTGCGGCTGCGCGACCGGGTCGACGCGCTGGGCTGCAGCGTGCCGATCATCCCCGGCGTCATGCCGGTGACCAACATCCGTCAGGTCGCGCGGATGGCGCAGCTCTCGGGTGCGGCGCTGCCCGCTGCCGTGGTCGACCGCGTGCGTGCGGTCGAGGACGACCCGGCCGCCATGCGCGCGGTCGGCATCGACCTCGCGACGGAGCTCTGCGACGTGCTGCTCGCCGAAGGTGCGCCGGGGCTGCACTTCATCACCCTCAACCGGTCGACCGCGACCCGGGAGATCTACCTGCGGCTGGGGCTCGGGCCGGGCCGCCCGGACGTCGCCGGCGTCTCCGCGCGCGCCGGTTGAGGTGGACCTCGACGACTACCTGGCGCGCTGGCAGGCGCTGCACGGCGGCTACGACCCGCGCGCAGCCCGGCTGACCGGCGCCTGGCTGCGGGTCGTCCACCGAGTCGCAACGCCACTGGCAGCCCGGCGGGTCTCGCCCGACGCCGTGACGTGGTCGTCCCTGGTGCCGGCTGCTGCGGCGGTCGCGACGGCGTACGCCGGAGGGCGCTGGCCGATCCTCGGCGCGTTCCTCGTCGTGGCCGGCGGCGTGCTCGACGGGGTCGACGGTGCGGTCGCGGCGATGACCGACCGGAGCACCCGGTTCGGTTTCGTGCTCGACTCGCTGGCCGATCGGGTGGTCGACGGCCTGCTCCTGATGTCGCTGTGGCTGCTCGGTGCGCCCGGCGGCCTGGCGATAGGAGCGGGTGCCGCGCTGGTGCTGCTGGAGTACACCCGCGCCCGCGCCGGCTTCGCCGGCATGAGCGAGATCGGGATCGTGACGGTGGGGGAGCGGCCGACCCGGCTCGTCCTTGCGGCAATGACATTCCTGGTGTGCGGCCTCGTGCCCGGTCACGAGGCGGTCGCTGCCGCGGGCGCGGGCGCAACCCTCGCCGCCTGCCTCGCCGGGCTGGCACAGCTGCTCCCCGTCGTACGCCGCACCCTGCGCTGACGCCTCGCAGCCTCAGGCGGGGCCGATCAGGCCGGCCACGATCGCCGCGGACTGTGCGACGAGCGGCAGGCCGCCGCCCGGGTGCGCGGACCCGCCGACGAGGAAGAGCCCGGGCACCGGAGATCTGTTGGCCGGCCGCAGGAACGCCGCCCGGGCGCCGTTCGACGACGTGCCGTAGATCGAGCCGCCGGGGGAGCAGGTGGCGCGCTCCAGGTCGGCGGGCGTGCGCCACTCGTAGCAGGCCAGCCGGTCGCGCACGTCCAGGCCGCGGTCGGCCATCAGCGCCAGCAGCCTGTCGGCGTAGCCGGCGGCCAGGCCGGGCGCGTCCCAGTCGACGCCGCGCGCGGGGTCGTGCCGCGGCGCGTTGACGAGCACGAACCACGCCTGCGCGCCGGGCGGCGCGAGCGACGCGTCGTCGGGCGCGCTGACGTAGATGGTCGGGTCGTCGACGGGGCGCGGCTCCCGGCCGAAGATCGCGTCGAACTCCGCGTCGTAGTCGGCCGGGAACAGCACGGTGTGGTGTGCCGTGCCGGGGGTGCGGCCGCGGATGCCCAGCAGCAGCACGAAGCCCGACAGCGAGGGGGTTGCGCGCGACAGCCGGCGCAGCTGGTCGGTCCGCGGCAGCAGCTCGGCGTAGAGCCGGCGCGCATCCACGTCCGACACCACGACATCGGCGGGGAGGTGCTCCCGGTCGCCGAGCCGCACGCCGTCGACCCGGCCGCCGGCGGTCGTGATGACGGTGACGGTGGCGCCGGTGCGGATGCGTACGCCGCAGGACACCGCACGTTCGTGCAGGGCGTCGGTGATGCGGTGCAGGCCACCGCGGACGTACCACGCGCCGAAGCGCTGCTCGACGTAGGGCACGACCGCGAGCGCAGCCGGGGCGCGTCGCGGGTCGGAGCCGGTGTAGGTGGCGTAGCGATCGAGCAGCAGACGCAGCCGCGGGTCGCGCAGATGCCGCCGGCCGACGTCGCGCAGCGACCGCCAGGGCGCGACGGTCAGCAGGTCGCCGGGTTGCCGGGCGGCCAGCCGCAGCAGCGTCGACGGGCCGTCGAGCGCCGACTCGACGAACGGTCGGCGGGTGACGTCCCAGACTCTCTCCGCGTGGGCCAGGAGGTGCAGCCAGTCGTCGCCCGCGCCGGCGCCGAGCGCGGCGTCGATCGCGGCACGGATCTGCGGCAGGTCACCGCCCGGCAGGTCGAGCAGCGTGCCGTCGGCGAACCGGTAGCGTGCCACCGGGTCCAGCGGCACCAGCTCGACGGCGTCGTCGAATGCGGGATCGCGCCGGTGCTTGCGGGTCTTCATGAACAGGTCCCGGAACGTCGCGGGCAACGTCAGCAGCGACGGTCCCGTGTCGAAGACGAACCCGTCACGTTCGTAGCGGCCGAGCTTGCCGCCGACCGTCTCCGCCTGCTCCACCAGCTCGACGTCGTGCCCGAGCGCCGCCAGCCGCGCGGCGGCGGCGAGCCCGCCGACTCCGGCGCCCACCACGACGACCCGGCTCACGGCAGCGGCCGGCCCTTCCACTGCAGCCGCCCCGCGGCGTGCTGCTGCAGCGACCGTGCGGTGAGTGCCACCAGCGTGAGCACCGACAGTGGGTGGGCGAACGCGTCCGGCAGCACCTGCGACGCCGTGCACCGGCCGGTCACGACCCGGCCTGCGACAGCGGCCAGATAGCCGGCGAGCCCGATGCGCGACCCGCGCAGTGCGGCGGCAGGAGGTACGACGTAGAGCCCGAGCAGCAGTGCGCAGACACCGAGCGCACCGGCAGGTGAGCCGAACGCCGCCCACAGCGACTTGCCGTAGCCGTCGACGAGATCGGCGGCGCCGTCGTACATCCGGCAGGTCGCGACGTCGCTCCCGTCGGCGAAGCCGCCGCGGGCGCCGTGCCGTCTCAGCACGCGAGCAAGTGCGACGTCCTCGACCACCGCGTCACGCACGGCGGCATGCCCGCCCGCTTGCCGGTAGCCGGCTGCATCGACCACGAGAAACTGGCCGTTGGCCGCGCACAGCGAGGGGCGGGGCGACGACTCCGACAGCCGTAGCGGGAGGAACGTCAGCCACGACCACTGCAGCAGCGGCTGCACGAGACGTTCCGCGACGGACCCTGCCTGCTGCTGCGGGTACGGCGAGACGAAGCCGAGGTTCGCCCGGCGCAGCAGTGCGACCGCGCGGGCCACGGCGTCCGCCTGCAGCACGACGTCGGCGTCGACGAAGACGAGGACGCTGCCGGTCGCCGCGTCGGCGAGCTGCCGGCAGGCATGGGGCTTGCCGAGCCAACCGGGCGGCAGCGGTCGACCCGGTAGCGGCGCGCGACCGGCCAGCTGCTGCACCGCTGCCGCGGTTGCGTCGGTCGAGCAGTCGTCGAGCACCAGCAGCTCGACGTCGGCCAGATGCGCCTGCCGCAGCAGGGACTGCAGGCAGGGCTGCAGCCGGTGCGCCTCGTTGCGCAGGGGCAGCAGCAGTGACACGCGTTCGTCGACGTCCGACGCCGGTGGCAGCCGGCGCAGCAGCAACGTGTTGACCGCGCTGTGCAGCGACAGGGCCGCAGCGGCTGCCGCAGCGGTGCGCAGCAGGACCCTCATCGGCGCCGCAGCGAGAAGGCAAGCGGCAGCGCCACCGTGCCCATCGCCGCCCCGCCCCATGCGGCGACCGTGCGCCGCCGCAACCACGCCAGGTTGAGCAGCACCGACGAGCCGTAGGTCCACAGGTAGAGCGCGTGCATCGGCCGGTCGTCGACGTCCGGGCGGTCGGGCAGGCGTGACAGCGCCGCCATCATGGCCAGCGCGACCACTGCCCAGCCGGCGAAGTTCGTCAGCGGGATCTCGGCTACTCCGGGCAGGACGACGCCGACGGCATCCCATCGCCAGTGCCCGGCAGTCACCATCTGCGGATCGAGGAACAGGTCCCAGGACGCCAGCGCGACCGCACCCAGCAGCAGCCGGGCGGTCCGGCCGGCGGCGATCCGCCGCGCGGCGAGCAGCGCCGGGTAGCCCATCATCGTCCAGGCCAGCGGGATGACCGCGGGGACGCCGAGCACCGCCGGACCGAGCGTCCCGCTGTAGGTGTAGCGCCCGAACGGCCGGCCGGTGCGGGTGCCGATCGCCTCGACCAGCAGCCCGCCCCCGGCGGTGACGAGCACCAGCAGCACGGCGTACGCCGCACCCCGCCAGGCGACGGCGTGGGTGATCACGGCGAGGAAGAACGCGACGACGGCGGCGATGGTGAGCACGTCGCGCAGCTCGCCGTCGACCAGCGGGTAGGGCACTTCCAGCAGCACCGCCGCACCGGCGAGCGCCCATGGAAGCCGAGGATTCACGAACGTCAACCTAGCGACGGTGACGGCGTCCGAGGTCGCGCAGCAGCACGTGCGCCGCCGAGCGGCCGCTGGCGCCGAACACGCCGCCGCCGGGATGGGTCGACGCGCCGCACAGGTACAACCCCTCGCAGGGGCCGCGGTAACCCGACCACTCGGGCAGCGGCCGCCAGGCGAACATCGCGTCGAGCGCCATCTCCACGTGCATGACGTTGCCGTGCAGCAGACCGAGCTCCCGCTCGAGATCGAGAGGGGTCTGCACGTGCATCTGCTCGACCCCGCCGGCGAACCCGGGGGCGGCCGCGTCGAGTGCGGCGACCAGCTTCTCGCCCTCGCGCCGGCCGATCGTGTCCCACTGCTCCCCGGTGGACAGGGCGTAGGGGTGCCACTGCCCCCAGATGGTCACGTTGTGCCGCCCGGCCGGCGCGATCGTGTCGTCGAAGGCGGAGAACGTCATGGCCAGCACTGCCGGCTCGCTCGGCGGCAGGCCGGCGGAGAACTCGCCGTGGGCACGCCGCAGCTGCTGCCGCGAGCCGCACACGAGCTGCAGCGCGCGATAGCTGTCGTCGCTCGCCGCGGGGTAGCGGGGCAGGTCGCGGCAGGCCAGCCGCACGACCATCCCGATGCCGTTGCCCACGCGCACCTGCGGCGCCTTGTGCCGCAGCAGGTGCGGGTCGCCGAGCAGCGCCAGCGTCGTCAGCACGTGGCAGCCGGCGACGACCCGGCGTGCGGCGACGAGGTCGCCCGACTCGGTCTGCACGCCGGTCACCCTGCCGTCGTACTGCAGGATGCGCGCCGCGCCGTCGCCGAGCCGAAGCGCCCCGCCGTACGACGCGAAGCGCCGCGCCAGCGCCTCCGACAGCCGTCCGCTGCCGCCGACCGGGTGGCCGGGCGGGCAGCGGTGCAGCATCGTGCCCCACCCGACGAGGTCGGCGGTCGCGACCTCGTGCGTCGGCGGTCCGGACTGCGCACCCAACCAGGCCAGCGCGGTCTTGAGGCGCTCGTCGGTGAACCACGCGTCGAGCAGGGCGTCGGCCGGCTGGAGGAACTGCCGCGCCAGCTCCAGTCCGGGCAGGCCGGTGTCACGGCCGACGCCCCAGAGCCGGCGGCCGAGGTTGCGACCGGTCGGCGGCTCGGCGAAGGCGGCGAAGATGCGCTCGTTGCGCGCACCCCAGTCGGCGACGAACCGCGCGTAGGCATCGGCGTCGCGCAGCCCGCACATCGCCTCGATCGACGCGCAGGTGCGGTCGACGTCGGCCCAGAAGGTGAGCGCCTGCTGCTCGCCCGGCGGACCGAACGGCGCGAAACCCCA
The DNA here is from genome assembly GCA_035690485.1 of Mycobacteriales bacterium. Taxonomy (NCBI): domain Bacteria; kingdom Bacillati; phylum Actinomycetota; class Actinomycetes; order Mycobacteriales; species Mycobacteriales bacterium. The sequence goes on from DASSKL010000043.1 coordinate 17,861, forward strand.
CGGGTCGAGGTCCTGGTAGACCAGCCCGCAGTCGTCGAGCGCCAGGTCCTCGACGATGCCGGTCTGCCGGATCATGATGTGCGCGCTGGACCCCCGGTCCATCCGGTATCCGGCAAAGCGCTCGACGGTCGAGACCGCGCCGCCGACGACCGTGTCGCGTTCCACGACCTCGACGTCGAGCCCGGCGCGGGCGAGGTAGCAGGCGGCGACCAGTGCGTTGTGCCCGGCGCCCACGACGACGACGTCGCGCACTAGCCCGCCTGGGAGCGTGCCTCGACGGGCAGCGGCGCGCCCATGATGCAGAACTGCTCGACGCCGCCGGGGAAGCGGTAGTCGCAGAGCAGGTCGACGAACCCGAGCGACCGGTAGAGCCGCCGGGCCGGCGACTCGCGGTCGTGCGTCGACAGAAGTGCGGTCGGCTGGCGAGCCTGGTCGAGCATCGTCGACAGCAGTTGCCGGCCGATGCCCTGCGCCTGGTACGCCGGCCGCACGTGCAGCTCGACGACCTCGAAGGAGTCGGCGACCCAGTCGGCGCCGTCGGCACCGAGCGCGACCGCGACCGCGTCGTGCCACCACTGCCCGCTGCGTCCAGGGTAGCCGTAGCCGAACCCGATCAGCCGGCCGTCGTCTTCGACGGCGAGGACCGCGATGACACCGCCGTATCTCAGGTGCTGCTGCAGCATCGCCTTGCGCTGGCTCGCCATCTGCGGGGGGCGTTGCATGGCCTCGGCGTAGACGGCGATCGCCTCGTCGGCGTAGGCCGCGAACCCTTCCGCGTCGAGTACCTCCAGCCTCATGCGCGAGTCTCTCCCCAGCCCGGCAGCCCCGCAACGTCGAGGACGGCGAAACGGGCGAACAGCTCCTCGGCGTACCAGCCTTCGGCGCGGGTGCGGGCGACCACGTCGCGATGCGCGTCGCGGCGGTAGGCGAAGTCCTGCAGCGCGCCGACCTCCTCCCAGAGGCTGAACGTGCCCTGCAGGCCGACGGGTGCCTCGCCGATGCCCATCGCGTAGCGCAGCCCGGGTGCCGCACGTAGCTCGCCCGCCACCGCCGGCAGCGACCGCCAGAAGCGCGGGGCGGTACGCGGCCGAAGCCGCGCGCGCGTGATCGACGCGACCGGACCGGTGTGAACCGAATCCGCCACCGGCCGGCCGAACGGCAGGCCGCGCGACCACATTCCCTTGCTGGACAAGGGTTTCAGCGTTGCCGACCAGCCGCCGGTGGCGAGCGACGCCCAGCGACGCGCGACCGTGGTGCCGTCGAATGCGGCGGCATCGCTCGCGCGCTCCCACGACAGCAGCAACGCCCAGCGGTCGGGGGTCGCGTCACGCAACCGCATCGTCGCGCCGTCACCGGTGCCCAGCACCTTGGCGAACTGCACTCCGGGCAGCCGCCGCAGCGCCGCCCGGTCACGGGTCACCCGCACCAACGCCCGCGGCACCCGCGGCAGGGGAAGCTGCCAGACGTGCAACGTCACCACGGCGGGCGCCGGCTCAGCGCTCGTGCTCGACCGCCCGGTCGAGAGCGTCGGGTGTGCGGCCGACGTAGGCCGTGCCGTCGGAGGCCAGCAGGATCGGCCGCTGGATCAGCTGCGGGTGCGTCGTGAGCACGTCGATCCAGTCGGCCCGGTCGTGCGGCCGGTCGGCGAGCCCGAGCTCCTTGGCCAGCGGCTCGCCGAGGCGGGTGATGTCCCAGGGCTGCAGGCTCAGCGCGTCGAGCGCCTGCTCGATCTCCGCGGCGGTCGGTGGGTCGTCGAGGTAGCGGCGCAGCGTGTAGGTCACGCCGGCCTCGTCGAGCGCCTCGGTGGCGATGCGGCACTTGGAGCACGACGGGTTGTACCAGACCTCCATGGGACCTCCAATCGCGCCGGACGCTACCCCGCGTGCCGGGTGGTCGGTGCGGCGCGTCGGCGGTGCGTGTCGGGCGATCCGTGCCGCGTCAGCCCGTCGGTGACGCGGGGGGAGTGGTGGGGACCGTCGCGGGGCTGCTCGGTGCCGAGGAGACCGGAGGCAGCGGCGGGCCCGGTGTCGACAGGTTGGGGGTCTCGGCCGGCATGTCCTGGGCGCAGCCGGTCGCGACCGCGAGCGCGGCGAGCCCGGCAGCAGCGGCCAACCGCCCGGCACGACGGGCGAGCAGAGAGCGAGCGGAAACAGTCGTACGACGGAGCATGCGCGGCTCCTACCCTTCGACGATGCGCCTACCCGATCTAACCGGATCGTTAGGGTGGTCCGGGTGTCGCGCCTTCTGCAGCAGTCCGGGCCCCGCACGGCACTCGTCGTCGAGGTGCCCGCTGCCGAGCCCGTCGTCGGCCGGTTTCGGGCGTCCTACGACCCGTCGGCCGGTCAGGGTGTGCCGGCGCACGTGACCGTGCTCTACCCGTGGCTGCCGACCGGGGCGCTCGACGACGCGACCCTGCGCGACCTCGCCGACGTGTTGGCCGCCGTGTCGTCGTTCGACGTGCGGTTCGCGTCGCTGCAGCGCTTTCCGCAGACGCTGTGGGTGGCGCCGGAGCCACCCGACCCGTTCATCACGCTGACGTGGGCGGTGTGTGCGCGCTGGCCGGAGTGCCCGCCCTACGGCGGGGAGTTCGACAGCGTCATCCCGCACCTGACGGTCGCCGACGACGTCGACGTCGACTCGCTGGCCCACGTGGTGACCGAGGTGGCGCCCGCGCTGCCGATCGCGACCCGCGTGGAGACGGTGACCCTGCTGGCCCTCGACGGCACCGGTCGTTGGAACCGCCACTCGACCTATCCCCTGGGGTAGGTCCCGCTCCGTCCCCAGGGGTGGCTCCACCCGGTTGACGGGGTGGGGCGGCGCGCCTACGGTGTTCGAACAGATGTTCGATTCCGGGGAGGCGGGCGTGAGCGTTGCGGTGGGGCGGCGTTACGGCGAGCCGGTCGACGTGCGGCGGCGCGACGACGAGCCGGCGGAGTTCCTGTGGCGTGGCCGGCTCTATCTCGTGCGCGCCGTCCTCGCCCGCTGGTGGGAGGCCGGCGGCTGGTGGCAGGCCGGACCGGCGGAGGCGGCTGTCGGGTCGGCCGGATCGGGTGGCGCGGCGGGGTTCGCCGGGCCCGACGACCGGGAGCGCGAGGTGTGGCGTGTGGAGGCCGGGGCGGGTTCGGCGGCCGGCACCGGGCTCTACGACCTGTCCTTCGACTGGGCGGCCGGCGGCTGGACGCTCGCCCGGGTCCTCGACTGACTCCGTGGGAGGTGACCGATGTCCTCGCTCTCGTTGCTCGAGCAGGCACGGCTCGGGCTCGCCGACGCCGTCGAGGCGACCGTGCCGATCGACCGCTACGCCGCCGCGCACCTGGCCGCGTTGCGCACGGCGGCGGCGGTGCTCGCCGCGCGGGCCCGGCCCGACGAGCAGCACGCCCGGCGCCGGCCGACGAGCGCCTGGGTGCTGCTCGCCACGGTGGCTCCCGAGCTGGGGGAGTGGGCGGCGTTCTTCGCCGCCGGGGCGACCAAGCGCGCCGCGGCCGAGGCGGGCATCCGGCACGCGGTGACCGCTCGCGAGGCCGACGACCTGCTCCGTGACGCGACCCGGTTCCTCGCCGTCGTGGAGGATGCGCTCGGCCTGGTGCCCGCCGCGTGAACGCGGCTCCCAGGCGGCGCCTTGCTGCGTTGTCGGTCGCTCACGTGCCCTCCGGGCACGCTTCGCTCCCTTCCGCCTTGCGATGCATCCACCTGGAAGCCGCGTGAGCGATCCGTTCGTGCACTTGCACGTGGCGTCGGGCTACTCCTTGCGGCACGGCGCTTCGCACCCGCACGTGCTGGTCGAGCGGGCCGCCGACCACGGCATGGACGCGCTCGCGCTGACCGATCGCGACGGTGCCTACGGCGCAGTCAAGTTCGTCAAGGCATGCGCGGCCGCCGGCATCCGCCCGTTGCTCGGGGTCGATCTCGCGGTGGTCGCGCCCACCGGCCGGGAGGGTGGTCCGCGGCGACCGCGGCGCAGCCCGGCGCGAGGCGGGGCGTTCGTCGAGCCACCCGACCCGGCCGCACGCCACCGGGTCACGTTCCTCGCCCGGGACGCCCGTGGCTGGGCCGCGATCTGCCGGCTGATCAGCGCCACCCACCTGGCCGGTGAGCGGGGCCGGCCGGTGACGAGCCCCGAGCTCGTCGCGCGGGCGGTCGACGAGTCCGGTGGAGCGGTGTTCGTGCTGCTCGGCCCGCAGTCCGGGCTCGGCCAGGCGCTCGCCCGCCGCCGGCCCGACCTCGCCCGCGCCGAGCTCGCCCGCTGGCGCGAGGTCGTCGAGCCGGCCGACGTGGTCGTCGAGGTGGTCAGCCACCGTGGGCCGGGCGAGTCCGAGCGGGCGGCCCGGCTGCTGGGGTTCGCCGCCGAAGCGGGCGCGCCGGCGGTGCTCACCAACGCCGTCCGCTACGCCGACCGCGCCGACGCGCCGACCGCCGACGTGCTCGACGCCGCCCGGCGGCTGGTCGCTCTCGACCCGCGGCACGTCGACCGGGCCAATGCCGACGGCTACCTCAAGTCCGGCAAGGAGATGGCGGAGGTCGCCGCCGACATCGCCCGGTTCGCGGGCCTCGACGAGACCGCGGGCCGGCGGTTGCTGGCCCGCACGCGGGCGGTCGCCGAGCGGTGCGCGCTCGACCCGCGGGCCGACCTCGGCATCGGGCGGGTCCACTTCCCGGAGCTCGACACTGCGACCGCCGACGCCGACGCGGTGCTGCGGGCCCGCTGCGAGGCAGGGTTCGCCCGGCGGGCCATGCCGGCCGACGCGGCGGCCCGCCGCCGGCTCGACGACGAGCTCGGGGTCGTCCGTCAGCTCGGCTACCCGGCCTACTTCCTCACCGTCGCCGACGTCGTCGACATCGTCCGCGGCATGGGCGTGCGCTGCGCCGCCCGTGGCTCCGGTGCCGGCAGCCTGGTCAACTACCTGCTCGGCATCTCCGACGTCGACCCGATGCGCTACGACCTGCTCATGGAGCGGTTCCTCTCCCCGCTGCGCGAGGCGCTGCCCGACATCGACCTCGACGTCGAGTCGGCCCGCCGCACCGAGGTCTACGAGGCGATCCTCGACCGCTACGGCGGCGACCGCTGCACCTGCGTGTCGATGATGGACACCTACCGGGTGCGCCACGCCATCCGCGACGTCGGCGCGGCGCTGGGCCTGCCGCCCGGCGAGATCGACGCGGTGGCCAAGGCGTTCCCGCACATCCGGGCCGGCCAGGTGCGCGCTGCGCTGCGCGACCTGCCGGAGCTGCGGGCCAGTGGCCTGGCCGGTCGCGACGGCGACGGCGGCCCGTTCGACCTGCTGTTCCGGCTGGTCGAGCGGCTCGACGGGCTGCCGCGCCACGTGGCGCTGCACCCGTGCGGTGTGCTGCTGTCCGACCGCACGCTGCTCGACCGCACTCCGGTCGAGGCCAGCTGGCTCGGCTTTCCGATGAGCCAGTTCGACAAGGACGACGTCGAGGAGCTGGGCCTGCTCAAGCTCGACGTCCTCGGCGTACGCATGCAGTCCTCGATCGCCTACGCCCTCGACGAGATCCGCCGGGTCGACGGCGTCGAGGTCGACATCGACGCGGTCCCGCGGGACGACTCCGAGACGTTCGCGCTGATCCAGTCGACCCGCACGCTCGGCTGCTTCCAGATCGAGTCGCCCGGTCAGCGCGAGCTCGTCGGCAAGTTCGCGCCCGAGACGTTCGGCGACATCATCATCGACATCTCGCTGTTCCGGCCGGGGCCGGTCAAGAGCGACATGGTCACGCCGTTCCTCGAGGCCCGGCAGGGCTGGCGCCCCGCGTCCTACCTGCACGACGACCTGCGGCCGTTCCTCGCCGAGACCGGCGGCGTCGTCGTCTTCCACGAGCAGGTGCTGCAGATCATCGCCACGCTGACCGGCTGCTCGCTCGCCGAGGCCGACGAGGTGCGCCGCGCGCTCGGCGACCCCGACGGCCAGCCGGAGGCGCAGGCGTGGTTCATCCCCACCGCGCTCGCGCACGGCTACGACGGCGCCACCGTGGAGCGGGCGTGGGAGGTGCTGCGGGCGTTCGCGTCGTTCGGTTTCTGCAAGGCGCACGCCGCGGCGTTCGCGGTGCCGACCTACCAGTCGGCGTGGCTGAAGGCGCACCATCCAGCGGCGTTCCTCGCCGGTGTCCTCACCCACGACCCCGGCATGTATCCCAAGCGGCTGATCCTCGACGACGCCCGCCAGTTCGGCCTCACCGTGCTACCGCTCGACGTCAACCGCTCCGACTCCGGTTATCGCGTCGAGAAGCTCTCCGTCTACGACGAACCGCCGCCCGGCATCCTCGACCAACCACCGCGACCGGCCGCCGGCTACGGCATCCGGCTGGGGCTCGCCGACGTCCGCGGCATCACCGACGCCGAGGTCGCCCGCATCCTCGCCGGCCGGCCGTTCGCCACGCTGTCCGACTTCTGGCACCGGGCGGCGGTCTCCCGCCCGGTGGTCGAGCGGCTCGTCGTCGCCGGCGCATTCGACGCGATCTACGGGCTCGACTCGACGATCCCCCTACGCCGCCGCGGCCGCGTCACCCGCCGCGACCTGCTGCTCCAGGCGGCTGAGCTCGCGTCGCAGACGCCGGGCCGCCGCCGCAGCGGCTTCGCGACGAAGCCGCCGGCCGACCGGGGTAGCGATGACGTGCGGGAGCGGGCCAAGAGCCAGTCGCAGGCCGCCAAGCCGGTGGGGGCGGTCGACGTGCAGCTCGCGTTCGACCTCGAGGAGATCGGCTCGGCGCCCGCAGCCGGGCTGCCGGAGATGACCCTGCTCGACCGGGTGCAGGCCGAGCTCGACGTGCTCGGCCTCGACGCGACCGCCCACGTCCTCGCCGGCTACGAGCCGTTCCTCGCCGCGCTCGGTGTCACGCGAGCCCGCGACCTGCTCGGCTGCCGGAGCCAGGCCGAGGTGCTCGTTGCCGGGGTGAAGGTCGCGACGCAGACCCCGCCGGTGCGGTCCGGCCGCCGCGTGGTGTTCGTGACCCTCGACGACGCGACCGGCCCGGTCGACGCGACGTTCTTCGAGGACGCCCAGGCCGGGCACGCCGCGACGCTGTTCCACTCCTGGCTGCTCGTCATCCGCGGGCTCGTGCGACGCACCGGCCCGCGCGGGATCTCGCTCAACGCCCTCGCCTGCTGGGAGCTGACCGGGCTGCGGGCCGCGTGGGAGTCCGGGGGCATGGTCGCGGTCGACGAGCTGATGCGCCGGCCCGGTGTGCTCACCGAGGAGACCCGCGAGGCGGCGGTCCACGGAGCGGCCGGCAGCCGGTCGACCCGGCCCGTGATGACCGGCGTCCCCGTGCGCTCCTTTGCCAGCGGGTTCCAGCTCTCGCCCTACGCCGACATCCGCCCGGCCGGCCCCGGCATCGGCCGCGGCCGCGGCACCCCGCCGCGCAAGCTGTGGCACGCCAGCCCGGGAAGTTCCGGTCCATGACCGGGCAACCCCGCGCCGCGCTTCGACGCGTCACCCCACGGGGTGTCCTCCTGCGCCCGCGGCCTGTTGCGTTACGGCCGGGGATAGAGAGGCACGCCCTAGGCTGGGCCCTATGCCGGACAGGGTGCGTTCCCGCGCCTTCCTGCGTACCGCCGTGGTTCGCGAGCTGCTGCGCACGGCGTTCGTCGAGCTCGGCCAACGCGCCGGCGGCGACGGCACCGGCCGCCTCGACGTCCTCGACGCGGGTGGCGGCACCGGCGGGTTCGCGGTGCCGTTGGCCGAGCTCGGCCACACGGTCACCGTTGTCGACCCGAGCCCCGACTCGCTCGCCGCGCTCGAGCGCCGGGCCGCCGAGTCCGGCGTCTCCCACCTCGTGCGCGGCCTGCAGGGCGACGCCGCAGGCATCCTCGACGTCGTACCCTCCGCCAACTACGACGCGGTGCTTTGCCACAGCGTCCTCGAGGTCGTCGACGACCCACTGCTCGCACTCACCACGCTGGCGGGGGCGCTGCGCCCGCACGGGGTCATCAGCATCCTCGCCGCCAACCGCGCCGCCGCCGTCCTCGCCCGCGCGGTCGCCGGCCGCATCGACGAGGCCGCCGCCCTGTACGCCGACCCCGCCGGCCGCGCCGGTCCCGGCGATCCGCTCGTCCGCCGGTTCACCCTCGACCAGCTGCTCTCGCTGGTCGCCACTGCGGGCCTGCACCCGGACCGGGTGCACGGCATCCGGGTGTTCAGCGACCTCGTGCCCGGCGGGCTGCTCGACGACGACCCCGATGCCGCGGAACGGTTGGCGCGGCTGGAGGAGCAGGTCGCCGAGATCCCCGTCTACCGCGACGTGGCCACGCAGTTCCATGTCCTTGCCCACCCGCACTGACCGGGCGTCCCTGACGCGTCGCCTCGCGGCGTTCTCGTCGCCTTGTGTGCCCTCCGGGCACACGGCGGCTCCTGCGGCCTTGCGAGGCTCGGTCAGGGCCGCCCGGTCGAGTCGGGCGAGTCGGCCGCGTCGCCTCGCGGCGTTCTCGTCGCCTTGTGTGCCCGGTGCTCGACGGTGAGCCGCAACCAGCTTCGGCGTTCTGCGGCGCCAGCGGTCCAGGGTCGAGCCCTCGACGACACCGGGGCGCACGTCCTGCACGTCGACATGGATGCGTTCTACGCCAGCGTCGAGATCCGCCGGCAGCCCGAGCTGCGTGGCCGCCCGGTCATCGTCGGCGGCCTCGGCTCGCGAGCGGTCGTGCTGTCGGCCACCTACGAGGCGCGGGCCAGCGGTGTGCACAGCGCGATGCCGATGAGCCGGGCCCGTCGCCTGTGCCCCCAGGCGACGGTGATCCCGCCCGACCACGCCGCCTACGCCGCGACGAGCGCCGGGGTCATGGAGATCTTCCGCTCGGTCACGCCGCTGGTGGAGCCGATCGCGCTGGACGAGGCGTTCCTCGACGTCGCCGGCGCCGTCCGGCGGCTCGGGTCCCCACTCCACATCGGCGAGCTGATCCGCGCCCGGGTCGCCGACGAGCAGGGCATCACCTGCTCGGTGGGGGTGGCGAGCACCAAGTTCGTCGCCAAGCTCGCCACCACCCAGGCAAAGCCCGACGGCCTGCTGGTCGTGCCGCCCGACGACGTCGTCTCGTTCCTGCACCCGCTGCCGGTCGCGGCCCTGTGGGGTGTGGGGGAGCGCACCGAAGAGGTCCTGGCCCGGCTCGGCCTGCGCACGATCGGCGACATCGCCCACACGCCGGTGGCGACGTTGCAGCGGGCCCTCGGCGCCGCGGTCGGCACGCACCTCGCCGCACTCGCGTGGGGCCGCGACGAACGCCGGGTCGTGCCGCACGAGCCCGACAAGAGCATCGGTGCGGAGGAGACCTTCCCGCGCGACGTTGACGATCCCGAGGTCGTGCTGCGGGAGCTGCTGCGGCTCGCCGAGCGCACCGCCGCCCGGCTGCGCTCTGCCGGGCAGGTCTCCCGCACGGTCAGCATCAAGGTGAGGTTCGCCGACTTCTCGACCATCACCCGGTCGCGCACCGTCCCGATCCCCACCGACGTCGCGCGCGACATCTACGACACTGCCCGCGGCCTCTACCTCGCGCTCGGGCTCGAACGCGCCCGCATCCGGTTGGTCGGCGTACGCGCCGAGGGCCTCGCCGATGCCGACGCGACGCCCCGCCAGCTGCTGCTCGACGAGCGCCCCGCCGGTTGGCGCGAGGCCGAGCTCGCCGTCGACCGGGCCTCGCGCCGGTTCGGCGCCGGCGCGGTGCGACCCGCGACTCTCGTCGAGGCTCCCGAGGGTGAGCCTCCGTCGACCGGTTCCGGGTCGTGACCGGCGACCGGCAAGAAGTCCCGGTCAGGAGGGGCCGTTGGACTTTGCCGCACGGCTTCCCGCGCGGCGGGGCAGACTCGTATCCTCAACTTGCGCAGTCACGGCCCCGATGCACCCGCCGACGGACCGTTCCTGCGGATGCGTCCACGGGAGGCTCACGTGCCGCTCTCTGATCATGAGCAGCGACTGCTCGAGCAGATCGAGCAGGCCTTCTATGCCGAGGACCCCAAGTTCGCCAACGCCTACCGCACCACCGATCTGCGCACGCTGCAACGCCGCCGGATGATCCGTGCCGGCGTCCTTCTCGCCATCGCGGTCGGCGTGGCGGTCGCCGGTGCCGTCCTCGAGATCGTCCCGATGATGGCCGGGGGCGGGGCGGTCGCGCTCATCGCACTCGGACTCGCCGTCGGCATCTGGCGGCGATACCGACCCGTGCGAGAGCCCAAGCCGGTTCCCACCGCGAGCTACCACCACGGCTCCTGGCGGCACCGGCTCGAGGAGCGCTGGGAACGCCGCTGGGAGGACCGCGGCCGGTAGCGGAACCTCCGGCAGCCACGGACGGTCCCGCCGCGAGCCCACGCCGGCGGCATCGCGCCGACGGGTTACTGCGGGCGGGTGCGCAGGCGGGCCCGGCCCCAACGCAGGACCGCGGGCCAGAACGCATCGAAGGCCTCGAACACCCGCTCCACCGCAGCGCCCACGGCCGAGCCGGCCCGCCGCAGCGTCGACACCGGAAGTACGACGGCCAGCACCCGCCGGCGCCGGCTGACGGCCGCCCGCAGGTCGTGCCGCACGGCCCGCACGTCGGTGGCCAACCCGTCCGCGTCGGCGTCCGGCCCGGCCGGCGCGTAACGGGCGCGTTCCTCGGCCCGCACCACGCGACTCAGCGCAGCGGCGCCGGCGGCTGACAGGTCGACCCGGTCGGCGAGCCGCCGCCCGGTGCCCCGCGGCGAGTCCGACGGCCACCACGGGAACCCGAGGTCCACGACGTCGTCACGTAGCTCGGCCCAGGCGGCGTGCGCCCGCCGGCGAGGATCGGCCGCGGCGAGCCAGCGGCGGCGGCGTACGGCCTCGCGCGTCGCGCCCGGGACGGCAAGGACGACGCCGAGCAGCGCGAGCAGGGCGAGCGCCCGCCACGGCAGCCCGCCGCCGCGCGTGGAAACGGCCGCGGGATCGGTCGGCAGGGTGATCGGCGGGGCGCTCGTGCTCGGCTGGGGACCGCTCGACGGGCCGGGGGTCGGGATGACGTCCTCTTGGTTGCCCTGGCCGCCGGCCGAGGCGGGCAGCGTGTACGCCGGCGTCGTGGCCTGCCCGTCGGACCGCGGCGTCGGCTCGAAGCGCAACCAGCCGGTCCGCGGGAAGTAGAGCTCCGGCCAGGCGTGCGCGTCGTCGGTCGTGACCGTGCGCGTGCCGTCGGGGTTGAGCTGGCCCGGAGTGAAGCCGACCGCAACCCGCGCCGGGATGCCCAGCGTGCGTGCCATCACGGCCATCGTCGCGGCGAACTGCTCGCAGAATCCGTGCCTGCGGTCGAGGAACTCCAGGATCGCGTCGTCACTGTTGCCCGGCGCGACCGTCGTGTCGTAGGTGAACTGCGGGCCGCGCAGCCAGTCCTGCAGTGCGACCGCCTTGTCGAAGGCCGTGTGCGCCCCGGCCGTCTGCTGCCGGGCGATCCGCGCGACCGCGGGCGACAACGACTTGGGCAGCTGCAGGTAGTCGCGCATGTTCGGCCCGGGCGGCGGCGCATCGCGCAGCGCGGTGACGTCGGGGATCAGCCGGTCGCTGACGACGGTGTAGTCCGCGCCCTGGGTGTCCTCGCGGGCCGAGAAGACCGTGCCGCTGCGCGGGTCGTAGCGCCAGTCGCCCGCGATCGAGACCGACGACGGCGGGGCCGGCAGGGGCAGCCAGTGCACCGCGAGCGCGACGACGTGGACGTGGGTGTCGACCGTGCGGCTCGGCGTGCCGGTGGTGTCGCTCGACACCGGGATCCCGTTGCTGACCCGCGCCTTCGGCCCCTCCTTCAGCTGCGACGACGACCACACCGTGCCGTCGAAGCGGTCGAGCGTCGTCATCCGCAGGTAGTCGGGCGTCGCGTCGTCGGTGCCGACCACCAGGAGCCGCTGCGTGCTGCTGCGGTTGAGCTCGTCGCGGATGCTCACCAACGGGTTGAACGTCGTGACGCTGCTCGAGCCCCCGTTGCCGAGCCCGTTGCCGTGGCCGAACCGCACGTGCGTCATCCCGGGCAGGACGAGCGGCACGATGACGGCGATGCCCAGCGCGGCCGCCCCGATCCGCCGGCCGGCCGCCGACAGCGGCGCGCCCTCGGCGGGGCCCAGCCCGGTCAGCGTTTCCGTGCCCCCGGGCCGTAGCGGCCGACCCCAGCGGCTCAGCCGGTCGCGGTGGTCGGCCAGCAGCAGTGTCAGCCAACCCGCGGCCCCGGCCAGGAACGGCAACGCGCCGACTCCGTGCGGGGCGAGGCCCGAGGCGACGGCGTACGCCGCGATGAACGGCAACCCGGTGAGCGCCGGCACCCGCGCCGTCACCGCCGCCAGGTCCACCACGAACGCCAGCGCGGCCACGCACAGCACGGTCAGCAGGACCAGCCCGTCGTGGCTCGGCGCAGGTGCGGTGATCGTCGCGAACGTCGAGCCGGCATCCCGCAGCAGCACGTGCAGGTCGTGCAACGTGTCGCGGCTCGGGAGCACCCCCCACTGGGCGTGCTGCGGTGCGAACCAGACCGTCACGAAGTCGAGGACGAACACCGCGGCGAGCAGCGCCTCCCCGGGGGCCGGCAGCCGGAACTGGCGCGTCAGGGCGCCGGCGAGCGCGACCAGCAGGATGACGATCAGGGTCGGGGGGAACCAGCCGGCGTCGGAGAACAGCGGGGCCAGGCTCAGCGTCGCGAGCAGCGTCGCCAGCGCGGCGAGGGCCGTCATCTTCGGGCGGGCGTTCACACCCCCACCCCCGCCCGGCGCCCGCCGGCCGCCTGCGGCCAGATGCGCGCGAGATCGTCGCCGTGGCGCACGGCGAGCACCCGCCAGCCGGCGCGGCGCAGCACCGACACGTTCTCGTCGTAGGCCGCCTCGCCGCGGGTGCGCCCCGAGGGGCCGGCGGCCCAGCTGATCGTGTCGAGCAGTACGGCCACCCCGGTCAGCCGGCCGCTGCGCAACCGGGTGACGGCGTCGAGGTCGGCGGAGTCCATGGCGCCGAGGACGGCGACCACGACGCCCTCGACCGAGGCGCGGCGCAGGGCCCGGACGGCCGGCTCAACCGTCGGGTTGCCCGATGGCTCGACGACCGCGAGCGCGTCGAGCAGGCCGGCTTCGCCGCGCCCCTCGAAGCCCACGCCACCCTCGACGTCGACGCCGCTGTCGGTGACCATCCGCAGCCGGTAGCCGCCCCGGGCGAGGTGCACGGCGGCCGATGCCGCGGCCGAGATCGCCCACTCGAACGACGACCCCGGCCCGTCGCCCAGGTGCGCGTGGGCCCTGGTGTCGAGCAGCACCGCACCGCTGCGCAGCCACGGCTGCTCCTCGCGCCGCACCATCAGCTCACCGGTGCGGGCGGTCGACCGCCAGTGCACCCGGCGCAGGTCGTCGCCCTGCCGGTAGTCGCGCACCGCGACGTCGTCCTCGCCGTGCACGGCGACCGACCGCTCCCGCCCGTCGCCGCCGCCGGCCCGGTCGCCGCCGATGCGTACGACGGGCAGTGCGACCACGGCCGGGGTCACCATCAGCGTGTCGTGCGCGCGGAACGACCGGCTCAGCTCGCACAGGCCGAACGGGTCGGTCAGGCGCACGGTCAGCGGGCCGATCCGGAACCGGCCGCGGCTGTGCGACAGCACCGGGTAGGAGACCTCGCGAACCCCTTCCGGCTCCATCCGGTCGACGACGAAACGCGGCCGCTCGCCGAGCGCCCACGGCAGGGTGTCCTCGACGAGCAGCACGCCGGTGGGCAGCCGCGAGACGTTGTGCAGGCGGAGCCGCACCGTCGCGGGGATGCCGGCCGCGACCCGCGCCGGGTCGAGGCGGCGCTCGCAGGTCAGCCGGTAGCGGGTGCGGGCGACCGCGGCGACGGCGACCAGCGGTAGCGCCACCAGGAAGATCCCGATGCGCAGCAGGTCCTCCTCGCCGAGCACCGCGGCGCTCAGCGACGCCGCGATGCCCGCCGCCAGCAGGCACCGTCCCCGCAGGGTCAGCCCCGACAGCGCGGCACCCATCAGGCTCCCGACGCCCTCCGTCGGGGGGCGCTGTCGGGCACCGGGACGCGGGCGACGATCTCGGCGACCACGGCCTCCGGCGTACGGCCGCTGATCTGGGCCTCGGCGGTGGGCAGCAGCCGGTGGGTGAGCACCGGGCCGGCCAGCCCTTGCAGGTCGTCGGGCAGCACGAAGTCGCGGTCCTCCAGCGCCGCCGCGGCGCGCGCGGTGCGCAGCAGGTGCAGGGTCGCCCGCGGCGACGCGCCGAGCCGCAGGTCGGGGGATTGGCGGGTGGCGGTGACGAGGTCGATGGCGTAGCGACGCACCGTGTCGGCCACGTGCACGGCGCGCACGGCGTCGATCATCGCGACGACGGCGGCCGCGTCGGAGACCGGCTCGAGGTCGTGCAGCGGGTTCACCTGGCCGTGGGCGTCGAGCATGGCGAGCTCGGCGTCGGCCGCCGGGTAGCCCATGGCGAGCCGCGCGGTGAACCGGTCGCGCTGGGCCTCGGGGAGGGGGTAGGTGCCCTCCATCTCGATCGGGTTCTGCGTCGCGACGACCATGAACGGCGCGTCGAGCAGGTAGGTCACACCGTCGACGGTGACCTGGCGCTCCTCCATGCACTCGAGCAGCGCGGACTGGGTCTTCGGCGAGGCACGGTTGATCTCGTCGCCGACGACGATGTTGGCGAAGACCGCGCCCGGCTTGAACTCGAAGTCGCGCCGCTCCTGGTTGAACACCGAGACGCCGGTGATGTCGCTGGGCAGCAGGTCGGGGGTGAACTGGATCCGGCGCACCGTGCAGTCGATCGACCGGGCCAGGGCCTTGGCGAGCATCGTCTTGCCGACGCCGGGCACGTCCTCGATCAGCAGATGCCCCTCGGCGAGCAGCGCCGTGACCGCCAGCCGGACGACCTCGGGCTTGCCCTCGATCACCCGCTCCACGGCGGCGCAGATCTCACCGGCGGCCCCGGCGACGTCGCCCGGCCGCATCTCGGGGACGGCGGCGCGCGACCGGCGGGTCACCGTCACGTCGTCCTCCCACGGTCGCTGCTGGCGTCGGCCTTGCTACGTACGACGCACGCTGCCCGGTTCACCGTTCCGGGCGGGTGCCTCCTGGCCAGTGTGTCAGGCGGACGCGGCTTCGCGGTGGGCACCGCGAAATGGTTGACGGTGGAGTGATGTGGAGTAAAGTGGCGCACAGTGGTGGACGATGGTGTCGCAGGGCGCCGGCGTACGCCGCACCGTGGTCGGGGAGTGGAGGAAGCCGGTGTTCCTCGGCACCTACGCGCCCCGTCTCGACGACAAGGGCCGGCTGATCCTGCCGGCGAAGTTCCGGGACGAGCTGGCGGAGGGACTCGTGATCACGAAGGGGCAGGAGCGGTGCCTCTACGTCTTCGCGATGCCCGAGTTCACCCGGCTCACCGAGCAGCTGCGCACCGCGCCGCTCACCGCCAAGGCGGCCCGTGACTACAACCGCGTCTTCTTCTCCGGCGCGACCGACGAGGTGCCCGACAAGCAGGGACGGGTGACGATCCCCTCGCCGCTGCGCGACTACGCCGGGCTCGACCGCGAGCTCGCCGTCGTCGGCGCCAACACCCGCGTCGAGATCTGGGACGCCGCCGCCTGGGCCCGCTACCTCGCGTCGCAGGAGGACGCGTTCTCCCAGCTCGAGGAGGAGGTGCTGCCCGGCGTCTTCTGACCTTCTCGACCGACTGCTCCGCCCGCCCGACGTGGAGCCCGGCCTCCGCCCGCTTCGCTCCTGACGCACCTTCCCCGGCGCCAGGCGCGAAGCGGCCGGAGACCCGGCCGCACGTCCCGCGACCTCCTCCGTCCGCGCCGCGAGAAAGGCCTGCGATGCCGCGCCACGTACCCGTGATGCTCGACCGGGTCGTCGCGTTGCTCGCCCCCGCACTCGAGGGCCGTCCGGCGGTGGTCGTCGACGCGACCCTCGGCCTCGGTGGCCACGCGGAGGCGCTGCTGTCCCGCCACCCCGCCCTGCGGCTGGTCGGTCTCGACCGGGATCCGCAGGCCCTGCAGCTCAGCGGTGACCGGCTCTCGCCCTACGAGGAGCGCATCACCCTCGTGCACGCGGTCTACGACGAGCTGCCCGCGGTGCTGTCCCGCCTCGGCCTCGAGCGCGTCGACGGGGTGCTGTTCGACCTCGGCGTCTCCTCGCTGCAGCTCGACGAGGCGGAACGCGGTTTCGCCTATGCCGTCGAGGCTCCGCTCGACATGCGGATGGACCCGACTCGCGGGCGCACCGCCGCTGATGTCGTCAACGGCTACACCGTGGAGCGGTTGACCGCGGTGCTGCGCGACTACGGCGAGGAGCGGTTCGCCCGCCGCATCGCCGAGGCGATCGTCCGCGAGCGCGACCGGACGCCGCTGCACTCCTCGCAGCGCCTCGCCGAGCTCGTGCGCGAGGCCGTGCCCGCGGCCACCCGGCGCACCGGCGGCCATCCGGCCAAGCGGACGTTCCAGGCGCTGCGCGTCGAGGTCAACGACGAGCTGGGCGCGCTGGCCCGGGCGCTGCCCGCCGCCGTCGCCGCGCTGCGGGTCGGGGGCCGGATCGTGGTGCTGTCCTACCAGTCGCTGGAGGACCGGCTGGTCAAGCGGGTGCTCAGGGCGGGCTCGACGAGCACCGCCCCCGCGGACCTCCCGGTCGAGCCGGAGTGGGCCGCCCCGCAACTGCGGCTGCTCACCCGCGGGGCCGAGACGCCGTCCGACGCCGAGCTGGCCGATAACCCCCGTGCCGCCTCCGCCCGGTTGCGCGCCGCCGAGCGGATCCGGGAGGCGGCATGAGTGCGCGTACGGCGACCGCCCGGGCCCCACGCGCCACCCCTGCGCCGCAGCGCCGCCCGCACCGGCCGGCGCTGCGCCTGGTCGCACCGATCCCGCGGAGCGCCCGGCGGCTGCCGTTCGTCGGCGTCGTCGTCGGGCTGCTCGTCACCGGCCTGCTCGGCCTGCTGCTGCTGAACACCCTGGCCGCGCAGGACGCGTTCCGGTTGCATCACCTGCAGGTGCAGTCCGCACACCTGTCCGACGAGCAGCAGGCGCTGGAGGTGGCGGTCGCCCACGAGCAGTCGCCCACGACGCTGGCCGCCCGTGCTCGCGCGCTCGGCATGCTGCCCGGCTCGGTCCCGGCTTTCCTGCGGTTGCCCGACGGTCGGCTGATCGGCGCCGTCAACGCCGTACCGCCGCCGCCGGCACCGAAGCCCGCGGCCGTCGGCAAGCCGGCGGTCACCAAACCGGCGGTCACCAAGCCGGCCGCCGCGGCCAAGCCGGGGACGGCCGCCGCCACGACCGCGAGCAAGCCTGCGACCCACCCGGCGCCCGCGCCGGTGGTACTGCACGCCGCCCCGACCCATCCGTAGCCGCGCGGCGCTGGGCCGCTCCGACGCATCCGTAGCCGCGCGGCGTTGAGCCGCTCCGACGCATCCGTAGCCGCGCGGCCGTTCCCGCAGCTCTCACCCGCCGGCACTACTGCCGCGGTGTGGGGGTGATTGGAGATCGTTTGACCCCCACACGGCGGCAGAAGAGGCACCGGTGAGCCGACGGGCGCGGGAGACCTGGCGAGTGACGGCGCGGCACCCGGACATCGGGGCGCCGCGACGGCACCCTGGACCGGTGCCCCGTACGTCGCCTCCCGGCACCGGTTCCCGCGTGCCCGGCCCGCACGGTGCCGGGCCTCGAGCCGGCACTCACCGGCCGGCCTACCGTGCCCGGCCCGCGGGCGCCCCGCCGCGCCAGGCGGCGGGTGGCGGCCGGCGTACCCCGCCGCCCCGCCGCCCCGCGCCGCCGCGACCTGCGCCACGCCGCCGGCTGAGGCTCGGGTCCTCCCAGCGCCGGCTCCGGCTGGCGATGGCGGCGGTCGCCGTGGGGCTGCTGGTGATCGCCGGCCGGCTGATCCAGCTGCAGGGGCTCGACGGCGGCACCTACGCGAAGATGGCCGAGAAGCAGCGGATGCGCACGGTCACCCTCACCGCGCCCCGGGGCACGATCACCGACCGCGACGGCTACCCGCTCGCGATCACCGTCGACGCGCGCGACATTTACGCCGACCCGCGCGAGGTCGTCGACCCGGAGGCGGCGGCGGCCAAGCTCGCACCGATCCTCGGCATGAGCCAGGACGACCTGGTCCGCAAGCTCAGCACCAAGAACACTCCGTTCGTCTACCTGCAGCGCGGCGCCAGCCCGCGGGTCGGCACGAAGGTGATGGACCTCGGCCTGGCGGGTCTCGGCACGTTGCCGACCACGAAGCGGTCCTACCCCGACGGGGCGCTGGCCGCCAACGTGCTCGGGTTCGTTGGCACCGACGGCACCGGCCTCGGTGGGCTCGAGTACACCTTCGACAAGTCGCTGTCGGGCACCAACGGCAAGCGGACGTTCGAGACCGGCCGCGACGGGGAGCCGATCCCCGACGGCCAGCACGTCGACCAGCCGCCGGTGCCGGGGGAGTCGCTGCGGCTGACCCTCGACCGCGACATCCAGTGGCAGGCGCAGCAGGCCATCGCCGCGCAGGTGCAGAAGACCGGCGCGATGTCCGGCACGGTCATCGTGATGCAGCCCAAGACCGGCCGGGTCCTCGCCCTCGCCACCGCGCCGACATTCGACCCCAACCATCCGGGTGACTCGCCCCCGGAGGCGCTCGGCAACCCGGCGGTCAGCGACCCCTACGAGCCCGGCAGCGTCAACAAGGTCATCACGATGGCCGCGGCCATCGAGCGCGGCCTGGTCACCCCGACCACGCCGTTCGTCGTGCCCAACACCTACACGGTCGCCAACCACGTCTTCCACGACGCGGAGAACCACGGCACCGAGCACCTCACGACCGCCGGCATCCTCGCCCAGTCCAGCAACATCGGCACGATCCAGGTCGCCCAGCGGCTCGGTGAGACGGGCCTGTACGACGCCCTGCGCAACTTCGGCTTCGGTGCCAGGACCGGCATCGGGCTGCCCGGCGAGAGCGCGGGCATCCTGCCGCCGGTCAACAAGTGGTGGTCGACCACGCTGCCGACCGTGGCGTTCGGCCAGGGCATCTCCGTGACCGCTCTGCAGGTGGCCAGCGTCTACTCGACGATCGCCGACGGCGGCATCCGCATGGAGCCCACGATCATCGACGGCACCACCGACCCCTCCGGCCACTTCACCGCCCGCCCACTGCCCAAACCGGTGCGGGTGGTCAGCCCGCAGACGGCGCAGGAGATCCGCGACATGCTCGAGGCGGTCACCTCCGACCAGGGCACCGCGCCGGCCGCGCGGATCGCCGGCTACCGCGTCGCGGGCAAGACCGGCACCGCCAACCGCGCCGACGGGCACGGCGGCTACTCCGGCTACACCGCCACATTCGTCGGCTTCGCGCCCGCCGACGATCCCCAGCTGGTCGTCGAGGTGGTGCTGCAGAAGCCGGTCAAAGGCCACTTCGGCGGCGAGGTCGCCGCGCCGGTTTTCCACGACGTCATGGCCTTCGCGCTGCAATCGCTGCGCATCCCGCCGACCGGCACCACGCCTCCCACGGCCAAGTTGACGTGGTAGCGAGAGCGCTAGCCTGAGCCACCGTGCCAGCGCCCCCTCCGCCGTCGCCGCCGCGCCCGCAGCGGGTGCTCCGGCGGCCCCTCGCGCAGCTCGTCGGGCTGCTCGGCGAGCGGGTCGTCGCGGTTGATGACGGGCTCGACGACGTCGAGGTCACCGGCATCACGCACGACTCCCGCGCGGTCCGTCCCGGCGACCTCTACGCCGCGCTGCCGGGGTCGCACGCCCACGGCGCGCAGTTCGCGCCGGCGGCCGCCTCGGCCGGTGCCGTCGCCGCGCTGACCGACCCCGCCGGCGCCGAGGATTGCCGGGCCGCGGGGCTCGCGGTGCTGGCGGTCGACCTGCCGCGCGCGGTGCTCGGGACTGCGGCCGCCTGGGTCTACGGGGAGCCCGCGCGTGACCTGCTGCTCGTCGGCGTCACCGGCACCAACGGCAAGACGACCACTGCCTACCTGCTGGAGGCCGGGCTGCGCGCGGCCGGCCGGCGCACGGGTCTCATCGGCACGATCGAGACCCGCATCGGCGACGAGGTGCTGCCGAGCGCGCACACCACGCCCGAGGCCACGGACCTGCAGTCGCTGTTCGCGGTGATGCGTGAGCGCGGCGTCGACGCGGTCGCGATGGAGGTGTCGAGCATCGCCCTGGCGATGGGCCGCGTCGACGGGACGGTCTTCGACGTCGCCGGCTTCACGAACTTCTCCCAGGACCACCTCGACTTCCACGCCGACATGGCCGACTACTTCGCCGCGAAGGCGTCGCTGTTCACCAGCCACCGGGCGCGGCGAGGAGTGGTCAACGTCGACGACGCCCACGGCGCGCGGCTGGTCCGGGAGGCCGGCGTCCCGATCGTCACCGTCTCGCCCTCGGGCGACCCCGCCGCCGACTGGCGGGCGAGCGCGGTCGAGCCGAGACCGACCGGGGCGACGGGCTTCCACCTGAGTGGCCCCGACGGAGTCGAGATCGAGGCGCTGGTGCGGCTGCCCGGGCGGTTCAACGTCGACAACGCGCTGCTCGCGATCGCCGCGCTGGCCACCGCCGGGCTCGACCCGGCCGCCGCGGCACGCGGCGTGGCGGAGTGCACGACGGTGCCGGGCCGGATGGAACGCGTGCGCTCCGGTCAGGACTTCCTCGCCGTCGTCGACTACGCGCACACCCCCGACGCCGTCGCGAGCCTGCTCGCGGCTCTTCGCCCGGCGCCGCCGGCCCGGCTGATCGCGGTGCTCGGGTGCGGCGGGGACCGCGACCGGTCCAAGCGCTCGCTCATGGGCGAGGTCGCCGCCCGGGCCGCGGACCTGCTCGTCGTCACCGACGACAACCCGCGCTCCGAGGACCCCGCCGCGGTCCGCGCCGCCGTGCTCGCCGGGGCCCGTGGCGTGCCGCCGGACGTGCGCGGCGAGGTCGTGGAGGTCGCCGACCGGCGCGAGGCCATCGCCGTCGCGGTGCGAGCCGCGCGGGCCGGCGACACGGTCGTCGTGGCGGGCAAGGGACACGAGCAGGGCCAGGAGTACGCCGACCGCACGCTTCCCTTCGACGACCGCGCGGTGCTGCGTGACCTGCTCACGGGGGCGGGAGCCCCTTCGTGATCCGGCTGACGCTGGGAGAGCTCGCGACTCTCGTCGACGGGCGGCTGGCCGGGGCGGCCGCGGACCGCACGGTGACCGCGCCGGTCACCGTCGACTCCCGCGAGGTGACGCCGGGCGGGCTCTTCGCGGCCTACGCCGGTGAGCACGCCGACGGCCACGACTTCGCCGCGGCGGCCGTCGACGCCGGCGCGGTCGCGGTCCTCGGCACCCGGGCCGTCGAGGGCGCGCCGACCGTCGTCGTGGCCGACGTCACCGCCGCGCTGGGCTCGCTCGCCCGCGCCCTGCTCGACCGCCTGCCCGACCTCACCGTCGTCGGGATCACCGGCTCGGCCGGCAAGACCACCACCAAGGACCTGGTCGCCCAGGTGCTCGGCCGCCTCGGGCCGGTGATCGCCCCGCCCGGGTCGTTCAACAACGAGATCGGCCTACCGCTCACCGTTCTGCGCGCCGACGAGACCACGCGACACCTCGTGCTCGAGTACAGCGCCCGCGGCGTCGGCCACATCCGCTACCTCACCGGCATCGCCCCGCCTCGGGTGGCAGCGGTCCTCAACGTCGGCAGCGCCCACCTCGGCGAGTTCGGCAGCCGCGAGGCGATCGCCGAGGCCAAGGGCGAGCTGGTCGAGGCGCTGCCCGCCGACGGCGTCGCCGTCCTGTCCGCCGACGACCCGCTGGTCGCCGGCATGGCGACGCGCACGCGGGCGCCGGTCACGACGTTCGGGGAGGCGGCGACCGCCGACGTCCGCGCCGACGCCGTCGAGCTCGATGCTCTCGCCCGCCCCCGGTTCCGGCTCCACGTCGACGGCGACTCGGCCGACGTCGCGCTGCAGCTGTCCGGCCGGCACATGGTCGCCAACGCCCTCGCCACCGCCGCGGTGGCGCGGCGCTGCGGGATGCCCCTCGGTGACGTTGCCCAGGCGCTGAGCGCGGCGCGACCCGCGAGCCGGTGGCGCATGGAGGTCAGCGACCGCCCCGACGGCGTCACCGTGATCAACGACGCCTACAACGCCAACCCGGAGTCGGCGCGGGCGGCGGTCGATGCGCTCGTGGCGATCGCCGGCGAGTCGCGGCGCAGCTGGGCGGTGCTCGGGCTGATGGCCGAGCTCGGCGAGGCCGCGGCCGAGGCGCACCGCGCCGTCGGTGACCACGCCGCTCGCGCCGGTGTCGACCGGGTGGTTGCGGTGGGCCAGGAAGCCGCCGGCATTCGCACCGGTGCCGGGCCTGCTGCCGTCCTCGTCGACGACGTCGCGGCCGCCGTTCGCCTGCTCCGCCGGGAGCTGCGGCCCGGCGACGTCGTGCTGGTCAAGGCGTCGCGGGCCGCCGGTCTCGAACGCATCGCCGCCGCCCTACTCGCCGACGCCGACGACGGCGCACGGGAGGCCGCCTCGTGAGGAACGTCCTGCTGGCCAGCCTGACGTCGCTGGTCGTGTCGCTGCTGTTCACCCCGGTCGCCATCCGGATCTTCCGGGCCCGCGGCTACGGGCAGCTGATCCGCGACGACGGGCCGACGAGCCACCACACCAAGCGGGGCACCCCGACCATGGGTGGCACGGTCATCATCCTGGCGACGCTGACCGGCTACTTCGTCGCGCACGCGGCGTTCTGGCGCGGCCCGACCGCCTCCGGGCTGCTCGTGCTGTTCCTCATGACCGGCCTCGGCATCGTCGGATTCGTCGACGACTTCATCAAGATCAGCAAGCAGCGCAGCCTCGGCCTCAACAGCAAGGCCAAGTTCCTCGGCCAGGCGATCGTCGCGGTGACCTTCGGCGTGCTCGCCCTGCAGTTCGCCGACCCGGAGGGGCTCGCGCCGGCCTCGGAACACCTGTCGTTCGTCCGCGACTACCACGCCATCACGTTCGGCGCGGCCGGGTTCGTCGTGTGGTCGTTCTTCATGGTCGCGGCAGCCTCCAACGGCGTGAACCTCACCGACGGCCTCGACGGCCTGGCCAGCGGAGCCGCGGTGATGGTCTTCGGCGCCTACGTGATCATCGCCTTCTGGCAGTTCGGCAACGAGTGCGCCCGGGTGGGCCAGCACGCCGGCAACTGCTACCTCGTGCGCGATCCACTCGACCTCGCGCTGGTTGCCGCGGCGGCCATGGGCGCCTGCTTCGGGTTCCTGTGGTGGAACGCCTCGCCGGCGCGCATCTTCATGGGCGACACCGGGTCGCTGGCCCTGGGCGGCACGCTCGCCGGGCTGGCCATGACCACCCGCACCGAGCTGCTGCTGGTCATCCTCGGCGGGCTGTTCGTCATCGAGACGCTGTCGGTGATGATCCAGGTCGCGGCGTTCAAGGGCGTGAAGCGTCGGGTGTTCAACATGGCCCCGATCCACCACCACTTCGAGCTCGCCGGGTGGAACGAGAACACCGTCATCGTGCGGTTCTGGATCATCGCCGGGTTGGCGGTGGCGTTCGGCCTGGGCGTCTTCTACGCGGAGTTCCTGTCGGCCGGCCCGCTGCGATGACCGAGTCCTACGCCGGCCGCGCGATCTGCGTCGCCGGGATCGCCGTCTCCGGCGCGGCCGCGGCGCGGGCCCTGGCCGAGGGCAGCGCGCGGGTGACCGTCGTCGACGAGCGCGACGGCCCCCGCGAGCAGGAGGCGGCCGCGGCGCTCGAACGTCTCGGTGCGAGCGTGCGACTGGGCAAGGGGGCGACCGCTGACCTGCCCGACGGGGTCGAGCTCGTCGTTACCTCGCCCGGCTGGCGGCCGGACGCCCCGCTGCTGCGCGCCGCGCTCGACCGCGGGATCGAGGTCGTCGGCGAGCCGGAGCTGGCCTGGCGGCTGCGGCCGGAACCTCCGCGGACGCCCGACGCGCGCAGGACCGAGTGGCTGGGCGTCACCGGCACCAACGGCAAGACGACGACCGTCGGCATGCTCGCCTCGATCCTGCAGGCGGCGGGTTACCGGACCACCGCGGCCGGCAACGTGGGGGCGCCGCTCGTCGACGCGGTGCTCGCGGATCCGGCCTACGACGTCATCGCCGTCGAGATGTCGAGCTTCCAGCTGCACTGGTCGTCGCAGCTGTCGTTCGACTCCGCGGTCGTGCTCAACCTGGCACCCGACCACCTCGACTGGCACGGGTCGCTCGACGCCTACGCCGCGGCCAAGTCGCGGATCTACCGCGGCAGCCGCGAGCAGCTGTTCAACGCCGACGACCCGGCCACCGAGGCGCTGCTGCCGCCTCGCGGTGACGACCGCTGCGCGCACGGCTTCTCGATCACCAGGCGGGCCGACTTCTGCATCGAGGACGGCGTCCTCGTCGACCGCACGACCAGCGGCCATCAGCTCGCCGCCGTCGACGACATCGCGCTGCCGGGGCCGCACAACCTCGCCAACGCACTCGCGGCCGCGGGGCTGGCCCGGCTGCTGTCGCTGCGGTCCGACTTCGAGGTGCCGCCGGCCGCGGTCCGCGAGGGGCTGCGGGTGTTCCGCCCCGGGGAGCACCGCAACCAGCTCGTCGCGACGGCCGGCGGGGTGGCGTACGTCGACGACTCGAAGGCGACCAACCCGCACGCAGCGGCCGCCAGCCTGTCGGCCTACGACCGCGTCGTCTGGATCGCCGGCGGCCTGCTCAAGGGCGCGGCGGTCGACGAGCTCGTCGCCGCCCACGCGCGCCGGCTGCGCGCCGTGGTGCTGATCGGCCGGGACAGGCCGCAGCTCGCCTCGGCACTGGCGCGACACGCGCCCGATGTGCCGGTCGTCGAGGTCGCCGCGACGGAGACTGGGGCCATGCGGACGGCGGTGCGGACGGCGGCGGGCCTGGCCACGCCGGGCGACACCGTGCTGATGGCGCCGGCCGCGGCGAGCATGGACATGTTCGTCGACTACGCCGACCGCGGCGCGCAGTTCGCGGCAGCCGCCCGTGAGGTTGCCGAGGACCGGGTGCCGTGACGGCGGTCGCAGACACCCCCGCCGCCGCACGGCGGGCCCGCGCCCGGGAGGCCGGTGCGCGGGCGCAGGGCGGCTGGCTCGACCGGCCGCTGACCTCCTACTACCTCGTCGTCGGCAGCGCCTCGCTGCTCGTGGCGCTCGGCCTGATCATGGTCCTGTCGGCGTCGAGCGTGCAGTCCTACGCGTCGAGCGGCTCGTCGTTCTCGATCGTCGCCAAGCAGGCGATGTGGGTCGCGATCGGGCTGCCGATCATGGTGTTCGCGGCGCGGATGCCGGTGCGCTTCTACCGCGCCCTCGGCTACCCCCTCATGATCATCAGCATCGTCGGGCTGATGGCCGTGCTGGTGCCGCACATCGGGGTGACCGTCAACGGCGCGCGACGCTGGATCGACCTGCCGGCCGGCATCCAGATCCAGCCCAGCGAGCCGGCCAAGCTGGCGCTCGTCCTGTGGGGCGCGGACCTGCTGGCGCGCAAGGAGAAGCTGCTCGACGACTGGCGCCACCTGGTGATGCCCCTGGTGCCCGTCAGCCTGCTCCTCGGCGGGCTGCTCATGCTCGAGCCCGACATGGGCACGACGATCGTGCTGATGACCGTGATGCTCGCGCTGCTCTGGGTCGTCGGCGCCCCGGCGCGCATCTTCGGCTTCACGTTCGGCGGGCTGGGCGGCGCGCTCGGCGTGCTCGCGGTCGCCGAGCCCTACCGGCTGGCCCGTCTCACGTCGTTCACCAACCCGTTCGCCGACCCACTCGGCGCCGGCTACCAAGCGGTGCAGGGCATCTACGCCCTCGCCTCCGGCGGCTGGTGGGGGCTCGGCCTGGGCGCCAGCCGGGAGAAGTGGGCCTACCTGCCCAACCAGTACACCGACTACATCTTCGCGATCATCGGCGAGGAGCTAGGGCTCATCGGCGCGTTCGTCGTCCTCCTCCTGTTCGGCCTGCTCGGCTACGGCGGCCTGCGGATCGCCCGGCGGGCCACCGACCGGTTCAGCCAGCTCGCGGCGGCGGCCGTCACCGCGTGGCTGCTCAGCCAGGCGATCGTCAACATCGGCTACGTCGTGGGCGTGCTGCCCGTCACCGGCATCCCGCTGCCGATGGTGTCGTTCGGCGGCTCGGCGATGGTGCCCACGCTGTTCGCGATCGGCATGCTGGCGTCGTTCGCCCGCGCCGAGCCCGGTGCGGCCGAGGCGCTGGCCGCGCGGCCCGGGCTGCTGCGGCGCCGGTCTCGGCGGTAGCCGGCGTGCGCGTCCTGCTGGCCGGCGGTGGTAGCGCCGGGCACGTGTCGCCGTTGCTGGCGCTGGCCGACCGGCTGACCGCTGACGACCCGGCGACCCGGGTGCTGGCCCTGGGCACCGCCAGCGGACTCGAGGCCCGGCTGGTGCCGGGCCGGGGCTACGAGCTGCACGAGATCCCGCGGGTGCCGCTGCCGCGCCGGCCGTCGGTCGATGTGCTGCGGCTGCCCGGCCGGCTGCGCGCCGCCGTGCGCGCCGCTCGCGCCGCGATCGACCGCGTCGATGCCGACGTCGTCGTGGGGTTCGGCGGCTACGTCGCCGCTCCGGCCTACCTCGCCGCCCGGCGCGCCCGGGTCCCCATCGTCGTGCACGAGCAGAACAGCCGCCCCGGCTTCGCCAACCGGCTCGGTGCGCGCCTCACCCGGTGGGTCGCGGTGACGTTCCCCGACACCCCGTTGCCGCACGCCGTGCGCACCGGGCTTCCGCTGCGCCCGGAGATCCTCGCCCTCGACCGGCAGGCCCTGCGCCCCAGCGCCGGCGCCTCGCTCGGACTCGACCCCGCTCGCCGGACTCTGGTCGTCATGGGTGGCTCCCTCGGGGCGCAGCACCTCAACGAGGTGCTGCCCGCCCTGGCGCCGTCCCTCGCGAGCCGCGGCGTCCAGGTGCTACACCTGTGCGGCACCGGCAAGACCGTGGCCGCCCCGCCCCCGGAGTCCGTGGCCACGCCCTACGTCGTACGGGAGTACCTCGACCGGATGGAGCTCGCCTACGCCGTGGCCGACGTCGTGGTCTGCCGCGCCGGCGCCAACACGGTGAGCGAGGTGACCGCGCTCGGCCTCCCAGCGATCTTCGTCCCGCTGCCGGTCGGCAACGGCGAGCAGCGGCTCAACGCCGAACCCGTCGTGCGCGGCGGCGGGGGGCTGCTCGTCGACGACGCGGCGCTCACCCCCGCGTCGCTCGAGGCGCAGCTGCTGCCGCTGCTGGACGACCCCGATCGGCTCGCGGCAATGGGGCGAGCCGCCGCCGGCTTCGGCCGGCGCGACGCCGACCGGCTGCTCGCCGACCTCGTTCGTCGCGCAGCGGCAACGGCCGCGCGCCGTGCCGAGGGGACGGCGACCCCGTGACCGCCGCCGACGCCGCTCCGGTCGTGCCGGCGGCCGAGGAGCTCGGCCGCGTGCACCTCATCGGCATCGGCGGTGCCGGCATGAGCGGCATCGCCCGCATCCTGCTCGGCCGCGGCCTGCCCGTGTCCGGCAGCGACGCGAAGGACTCCCGGGCGCTGACCGCGCTGCGCGCGCTGGGCGCGACCGTGCACGTCGGCCACGACGTCGCGCACCTCGGCGACGCCGACACCGTCGTCGTCTCCAGCGCGATCCGGGCCGGCAATCCCGAGCTCGTCGGCGCGCACGAGCGCGGTCTGCGGGTGCTGCCGCGCGCGGCGGCCCTGGCCGCCGTGATGGCGGGGCGGCAAGCGGTCGCCGTCGCCGGCACCCACGGCAAGACGACGACGACGTCGATGCTGACGGTGGTCCTGCAGCAGGCCGGCGCCGACCCGTCCTACGCGATCGGCGGTGACCTGAACGAACCCGGCTCCAACGCCCACCACGGCACCGGCGAGATCTTCGTCGCCGAGGCCGACGAGAGCGACGGGTCGTTCCTCATGCTCGCGCCGCACCTCGCGGTCGTCACCAACGTCGAGGCCGACCACCTCGACCACTACGGCGACCCCGACGCCTACGCCCGCGCCTTCAGCGACTTCGTCGGGCGCGTCGCGGCCGACGGGGTCCTGGTCGCCTGCGCCGACGACCCCGGCGCCGCCCGGCTGGTCGACGTCGCGCGCGAGCGCGGGTTGCGGCCGGTGACCTACGGCATCGACGCCGACGCCGACGTCCGGCTGGTCGACGTGCAAGCGGTCGACGGCGGCTCCACGTTCGAGCTGGTCGCCTCGGGACGGCGCCTCGGCGCGGTCACCCTCGTCGTACCCGGGCGGCACTACGCCCTCGACGCCGGCGCCGCGATCACCGCGGCGCTCGAGCTGGGGGTGCCGTTCGAGCCCATCCGGCAGGGCCTCGGCGGGTTCCGCGGCGCCCGGCGCAGGTTCGAGCCGAAGGGCGAGCGCGACGGCGTGCGGGTCTACGACAGCTACGCGCACCACCCGACCGAGATCGCCGCGGACCTGCGGGCCGCCCGCGAGGTGGCCGGCGCCGGCCGCGTGGTCGTCGCCTTCCAGCCGCACCTCTACAGCCGCACCCAGGCCTTCGCCGCCGAGCTGGGGGAGGCGCTCGGCCTGGCCGACGAGGTCGTGGTCATGGACGTCTACGCCGCCCGCGAGGACCCAGTGCCCGGGGTGACCGGCGCGATCGTCGCCGCCGCCGTGCCGTTGCCCGCGGAGCGCGTCTGCTACGAGCCGTCCTGGTCGGCGGTCGCCGAGCGGCTGGCCGACCGGGCCGCGCCCGGCGACCTGCTGCTGACCCTGGGCGCGGGCGACGTGACGATGATCGGCCCGGAGGTTCTCGACGTGCTGGCCCGGCGGGCCGCCGACGGGGGGCGGCCCTGAGCCCCGGCGCCCGTCCCGTGATCGTCCCCGCCGCCCGGCGCTTCAGCACACGCGCCGATCACCGCCGCCGTCGCCGTCTCGTGCTCGGCGCCACCGTCGTCACCGTCGCCGCGCTCGGTGCCTGGGTCCTGCTCTGGTCGGGGCTGCTCGCGGTGCGCCACATCACCGTCGACGGGGTCTCGCGGCTCACCGCGCGGGAGGTCAGGGCTGTCGCGGACGTCCACCGCGACGAGCCGATGATCACGGTGGACACCCGGGCGGTCGAACGGCGCATCGCGCGCCTCGGACCCGTGGCATCCGTGCAGGTGCTGCGGTCCTGGCCGTCCACGCTGCGCATCGAGGTGACCGAGCGGCAGCCGGTCGCGGTGCTGGTGCCCCCCGGCGGTGGTCCCGACCGGCTGGTCGATCGCACCGGCACGGCCTTCGCCACCGTCACGCCCCGCCCGCTGCTGCTCACCCCGGTGCGCACCGCCGCGCCGGTGCCGGGGGAGGGAGCTGCCGCGGTCCGGGCGGCCGTGCGGGTCCTGGCGACCCTGCCCGACGGCGTACGCCGTGACGTCGTGGCCGTCAACGCGCCCTCGCCCGCCGGCATCACCCTGCAGCTGGCCGGCGGGGTGCAGGTGGTCTGGGGGGACGACAGCCACGGTGCCCGCAAGGCGGCGGTGCTGGCCGCCCTGCTCGCCGCGCCGGTGCCGCCCGGGGGACACCGGCCGACGGTCTACGACGTCAGCACGCCGGGCGTCGCGGTCACCCGCTGACGTGACCCGACCGAGCGCATTTTCGCGACACGCACGCGAGAATCGGCGCACCGGCTTGACCCGTCCTCGGTGCGCGCCTACTGTCCGCTGCAGCCTTCAGCTTGACATAACTATAAGCGTCTAGTTGAGGGTGAGGGTTGCGAGCGGCGGCGCACCACCGCCGTCCGCACCCACCCGCTGGGCCGGTGGCTGCTTCCCCGAGTCGCCGGCGCCTGCGGCAGACTTCCCCACACCGTCCACTCCGGTGACGCGCGCGCCCGGGCGTTACCGGCCTACCAGCCAGGGAAGGCCCGCGCACGTGGCAGCTCCGCAGAACTACCTCGCGGTCATCAAGGTCGTCGGCATCGGGGGAGGTGGCGTCAACGCCGTCAACCGGATGATCGAAGCCGGTCTCAAGGGCGTCGAGTTCATCGCCGTCAACACCGATGCCCAGGCGCTGCTGATGAGCGACGCCGACGTGAAGCTCGACATCGGTCGCGAGCTGACCCGGGGTCTGGGCGCGGGCGCGGACCCGGCGATCGGCCGCAAGGCCTCCGAGGACCACCGCGAGGAGATCGAGGAGGTGCTCAAGGGCGCCGACATGGTCTTCGTGACCGCCGGCGAGGGCGGCGGCACGGGCACCGGCGGCGCGCCGGTCGTCGCCAACATGGCCAAGTCGCTCGGCGCGCTCACCATCGGCGTCGTCACCCGGCCCTTCTCGTTCGAGGGCCGCCGGCGCGCCGGGCAGGCCGACACCGGCATCGAGGAGCTGCGCGACGAGGTCGACACCCTCATCGTCATCCCCAACGACCGGCTGCTGTCGATCAGCGACCGCCAGGTCAGCGTGCTCGACGCCTTCCGCAGCGCCGACCAGGTGCTGCTCTCCGGCGTCCAGGGCATCACCGACCTCATCACGACGCCCGGCCTCATCAACCTCGACTTCGCCGACGTGAAGTCCGTGCTGACCAACGCCGGCTCGGCACTGATGGGCATCGGTTCGGCGCGCGGAGAGGACCGCGCGGTCGTCGCCGCCGAGATGGCGATCGCCAGCCCGCTGCTCGAGGCCAGCATCGAGGGCGCCCACGGCGTCCTCATGAACGTCTCCGGCGGCTCCGACCTCGGCCTCTTCGAGATCAACGAGGCGGCGCAGCTGGTCGCCGACTCGGCCCACCCCGACGCCAACATCATCTTCGGCGCGGTCATCGACGACGCCCTCGGCGACGAGGTGCGCGTGACGGTGATCGCCGCCGGCTTCGACGGCGGCATGCCGAAGGCCCGCCGCGAGACGTCGTCACGCCGGCCGCAGGTCACCGACGAGCAGCGGCGCACGGTCGATCTCGCCGCCGCCGAGCGCGGAGGCCAGGAGCCGGCTGCCGCGCCGGCCGCTGCTCCCGCGGCTCCCGAGCCGGCCGTGGCGGAGGAGCCGGCGCGTCGGCCCGCCCCCGCCCCCGAGCGGCCGCGTCGCACGATCGTCTTCGACGACAACGACGACCTCGACGTCCCCGACTTCCTGAAGTAGGACCCTGGGGCGTGTTCGCCCACCGGGAGATCCGCGACGGTGTCGGCGCGGCGGTCACCGACCGGCACGGCGGCACCAGCACCCCGCCGTACGACGGGTTCAACCTCGCCGACCACGTCGGCGACGACCCGGCCGCGGTCGCCGCGAACCGGCGGCTCCTCGCCGTCGCTCTCGACGCCCGGCCGCTCCCCGTCGTCACGATGCAGCAGGTGCACGGGGCCGACGTCGACGTCGTCGACCGCGTCCCGGCCACACCACCGGTCGCCGACGCGCTGGTCACCCGACATCGCGGGCTCGCCCTCGCCGTGCTCGTGGCCGACTGCACGCCGGTCCTGCTCTGGGACCGCAACGCCGGCGTGGTCGCCGCCGTGCACGCCGGTCGCAAGGGCCTGGCCGCCGGCGTCCTGCCGGCCGCCGTCGCCGCCATGACCGATCTGGGGGCACGGCCCGAACGCATCGACGCGCTGCTCGGCCCCGGCATCTGCGCCGCCCACTACGAGGTCCCGGCGCAGATGCGCGACGAGGTCGAGACGGCCGCCCCCGGTTCCGCAGCCACGACGCCCGACGGCCGGTCCGCCCTCGACATCCGGGCCGGCCTGGCCGGCCAGCTCGCGCAGTGCGGCCTGCGCGCGTGGGCGGTCAGCCCCGCGTGCACGGCCGAGTCGCCGCGGCTCTACTCGCACCGCCGCGACGGGCCGCGCACCGGCCGGTTCGCCGGCGTCGTGTGGTTGCAGCCGTGACCAGGCGCGAGGCCATCGCCGCCAACCTCGCCCGCGTCCGGCAGCGGGTCGCCGAGGCCTGTGCGGCCGCGGGTCGCGACCCCGCAGAGGTGACGATCGTCGCGGTCACCAAGACGTTCCCGGCCGCGGACGTCCGGCTGCTCGCCGACCTCGGCGTGCTCGACGTCGGCGAGAACCGCGACCAGGAGGCCGCGCCGAAGGCACACGAGCTCGCCGACCTCCCGCTGCGTTGGCACTTCGTCGGGCAGCTGCAGACCAACAAGTGCCGATCGGTCGCGGGCTACGCCCACCTCGTGCACTCCGTCGACCGACCGCGCCTGGTCGCGTCACTGTCCGCCGCCGTGTCGGCGGGACACCGGCTCGGCTGCCTCGTGCAGGTCGCGCTCGACGACGACCCGGATCGGGGCGGCGCCCGCGCGGCTGACGTTCCGTCGCTCGCCGACGCGGTGGCCGCGGCGCCGGGTCTCGAGCTGCGGGGCGTCATGGCGGTGGCCCCGCTCGGCGCCGACCCGCGCCGGGCGTTCGCGCGGCTGGCCGAGGTGGCCTCCGGCGTACGCCGGCAGCACCCGGGCGCCGCGATCGTCTCCGCCGGCATGAGCGGCGACCTGGAAGCGGCGATCGCCGCCGGCGCGACACACGTACGTGTCGGTACGGCGTTGCTCGGGGATCGGGGGCGTCAGGTCCGGTAGTGTCAGCGCGCAGAAATCCACGACCTGGCGGAGGACGGACGACGATGGCCGGCGCGATGCGCAAGATGGCGGTCTACCTCGGTCTCGTCGAGGACGAGGAGCACGCCGGGCAGGACTACGACTACGGCTACGAGGGCTACGACAGCGGCTACGGCGAGGCCTACGAGGAGCGGGAGGCACCTGTGCTGAGGCACCCGGCGGCCGACCAGACCCGGGTCAGCGCGCGGCCGGAGGCCCCGTCGGGCGCGGTGCGTTACAGCCCGCCGCAGGCCCGGGGGCCGGCCGCTGAGCCGGCCGACATCTACCGCATCACGACCCTGCACCCCCGCACCTACAACGAGGCGCGGACGATCGGCGAGCACTTCCGCGAAGGCACCCCGGTGATCATGAATCTCACCGAGATGGACGACACCGACGCCAAGCGGTTGGTCGACTTCGCGGCGGGGCTGATCTTCGGGTTGCGCGGCAGCATCGAGCGGGTGACCAACAAGGTCTTCCTGCTGACGCCCGCCAACGTCGAGATCACCGCCGAGGACAAGTCCCGCATCGCCGAAGGTGGCTTCTTCAACCAGAGCTAGTGCTGGGGGGAGCCACGAGATGATCGTCTACACGGCCGTGCGAGCGGCCCTCGGCCTGTTCCTCGTGTTCCTGCTCTTCCGGCTGGTCATGGAGTGGGTCTTCGTCTTCGCCCGCGACTACCGGCCGCGGGGGTTCATGGCGATGGCGCTCGAGGTCGCCTACACGGTCACCGACCCGCCCTACCGGCTGCTGCGCCGGGCGATCCCGCCGCTGCGGCTCGGGTCGTTCGGCATCGACATCGCCTTCACCGTGCTGCTGCTGATCGTGATCATCCTGCTGTCGGTGATCCCATGACCCGCGCCGCGCGCCCGATCCCGTCGTCTCCCCACCCTTCCGAGAACGAGGTGCTCCTATGCCGCTGACGCCCGAGGACGTGCAGAACAAGCGGTTCACGGTCACCCGCTTCCGGCCCGGTTACGACGAGGAAGAGGTCGACGCCTTCCTCGACGAGATCGTCAGCGAGCTGCAGCGGCTGACCGCGCTGAGCGCCGGGTCCGCCCCCGCAGCCCCGCCGGCACCGGCTCCCGCCGCCCCGGCGCCCCAGCCGGCCGCCCCGCCGGCACCGGCACCCGCCCGGCCCGAGGAGGGTCAGGAGGCCGCGCTGCGCACCTTGCTGCTCGCGCAGAAGACCGCCGACGAAGCGGTCGCCCAGGCGCGGTCCGAGGCCGAGCAGATCGTGTCCGAGGCGAAGCAACGCGCCGGCGACCTCGAGCGGCAGGCCCAGGAGCAGCACGCCGCGCGGGTGTCCGCGCTGTCGCGCGAGCGCCAGCAGCTCGAGGCCCAGGTCGAGGGCCTGCGCGGGTTCGAGCAGGAGTTCCGTACCCGGCTGCGCAGCTACCTCGAAAGCCAGCTCCGCGACCTGCAGGCCGCACCTCCGCTCGCTCCACCCGCCCCCCCGGGGGCGGCCCCTCGGCCGGGCGGCCCGACCGCGGGTGGTCCGGCTTCGGGCGGCCCGGCCGGCTCCGGCCAGCCGGCCGGGGGCGCGGGCACGCCCGGCCTGGCCCCGCCCGGCGGGGGAGGGCCGAACGTCCCGCAAGGACCGCCTCCGCCCGGTCCCGGACCGGTGCCGGCCCGCGGCACCCGACCGGGCGTGCCGACGCTCGAGGAGGACCTCGCTCCCGGTGCCGACGTCGCCGACGGCCCGCCTCGCGAGGCCTCGTCCGACGTCGACGACCGCGGTCGCTACGGTCGGGAGGGCTGAGCCCCCGCAAGGCCGGCGCGACGGTCGTCACCGACCCGTCTCCTGCCGTTTGGTGTCGGGGGCCGGCGGCTGGCCGATTACTATTCCGGCGCGTGTACGCCGGTGCACGCCCGACAGCGACTTTTCACCGATAGGCAGGAGTTGACGTGATCGTCATCAGCGGGGCCCTGGTCATTGTTGCCCTCGGGCTCCTCATCGCTGGGCTCGTGGTGTCCAGCGGGCTGGTGCTGGTCTACGCGTCGATCGGTGTCAGCGTGCTGTCGGCGGTGTTCCTGTTCCTCGGCGTACGCCAGCGTCGTGGCGACGACGACGGCGCGCGGGTCGCAGCGACACCGGGTCTGGCCGCGGCCGGCGCCGCCCCTGCGGTCGCCGCGGCTCCCGCCGCTCCCGCCGCGGCTCCGGCCTCGTCGGACGAGGGCGTGCGGACGGTCCCGCCGCGCCAGCCGGCCGCGCCGGTGCCCGTCGGCGCCGACCCGGTGGCAGCCGAGCCGGCACCGGTCAGCGCGTCGCAACCCGGTGAAGCCGCCGCCGGTGAGGTGTTCGTCGTGCCGGGGCGTCCGCGCTACCACGCGGCCGGCTGCCGCTACCTGAGCGGGCGCGAGACCGAGACCCGGTCGGTCGCGGAGGCCCAGGCCGAAGGCTTCGCCGCCTGCGGGGTCTGCCGCCCCGACGAGGCATCCTCGGTCGCGTCGCCGGCCGCCGAGCCCGCCGCGCCGGCTCCCGTTCCTGCTGCTCCGCGCCGCCGGGCGCCGCAGACCCGCACCGCGCAGGTCGACAGCGCCGAGGCGGTGGCCGCACGTCAGGCGACCCCCGACGACGACGAGCCGCAGACCGCGCCCGCGCGCGCGGTCGACGCAGCGGCGCCGGCGCCCGCCCGCAGTCGCGGCGAGACGGTCGTCGTGATCCCCGAGCGCGGGCGCTACCACCGGCCGGAGTGCCGCTACGTGCGTGGCGTCGAGGGTGCCCGTGAGATGACCAAGACGGGCGCCCGCCGCCAGGGGTACTCCGCCTGCGGAGTCTGCAAGCCCTAGCCGACTCCTGACCTTCGCCTGGCTGCGTTCTCGTCGCCTTGCGTGCCCTCCGGGCACGCGGCGGCTCCTGCGGCCTTGCCATGCTCGGTCAGGACCCGGTCGGGCCGACTCCTGCGGCCTTGGCGGGCTCGGCGAAGGCCGCCCCAGGGGAACGGCGTCAGCCGCGGTGGCGGCTGTGGAACGGGT
The DNA here is from genome assembly GCA_035690485.1 of Mycobacteriales bacterium. Classification (NCBI taxonomy): domain Bacteria; kingdom Bacillati; phylum Actinomycetota; class Actinomycetes; order Mycobacteriales; species Mycobacteriales bacterium. Next base: position 53,261 of record DASSKL010000043.1, read on the forward strand.
CGCGCCGGGGAGCCTCGGCCAGCTGGACGCGGTCACCCTCGACGGTCAGGCCGGTCAGGCCGAGCACGCGGCCGAGGATCGACGCGGTCGTCTCGCCGCGGGCGACGCCGTCCTGCGTGACCATGGCGCGGTAGATCATCGTCCAGTGCTTGACCGGGGTGTCGTAGGTCCAGTCGACGGAGCCGAGGTGGACCGCCGACCCCTTCAACCCGCCGGGGCCGTCGAACGGCGCGCTCCAGACCTGCACGCCCGCGGGGCCCGCGGCGAAGCAGCCGCCGCGGCCGACGTCCTCGCGGTCCGCGGCCTCCAGCAGCGCCCGGGCCTGCCGCTCGGGCAGCACCAGGGCCGGGCGCACCGCGCTGGTCAGCGCGGGCACCGCCACCGCGTGGGGCACGAGACGCACGGGCGTCGTCGGCTCCCGAAGCAGCGTCAGGGACATGTGCACCTCCACACTCGCCCGGCTGCCTGGGCCGCACAGCCTCGTGAATCTTGGATGCGGTATCGGCTCGGCCGTACGCCAGCCTTGCTGGGCCGAACGGGTGCTTCCTCCACTGCGCCCTCCGGCCTGACCCAGAAGGGCCATGCCGGACATGTCAGCCGACGGCGCGCAACCAGAACGTGAGACCGAGGTCCGGCTCGGCGTGCGGGCTGACCGGCGCCTCCGGCTCGGCCTCGACGCGCGAGGCCGCGAGCACCTCGTCGGCCAGCGTCGCGCCGCCCTCGCGCAGGGCGCGGGCCGTCTCCTCGTCGGTGGCCGTCCACCACAGCTCGATGCGGTCGGAGACGTCGAGCCCGGCGTTCTTGCGGGCCTCCTGCACCCGGCGCACGACCTCGCGCAGCAGCCCGGCGCGGCGCAACTCGGGCGTGAGCTCGAGGTCGAGAGCCACGGTCTCCCCGGCTGCGGTCGCGACCGACCAGCCGGCCCGCGGCGTCTCGGTGACGACGACGTCGTCGGCACCGAGCTCGACCGTCGACCCGTCGACCTCGACGGTGGCACTGCCCGTCTCGCGCAGCGCGGCCGCAAGCACCGCGGGGTCGGCCGCCCCGACCGCCGCGGCGACCGCCGGCGTGCGGTTGCCGAACCGCTTGCCCAGCGCGCGAAAGTTCGGCTTCACCGTGGAGTCGACGAGCCCCTCGGCCTGCGCGAGCGGGGCGACCGACACCACGTTGAGCTCGTCGGCGACCTCGGCGCGCAGCTCCTCCGGCACGGCGGCCCACCCTGCGGCGCCGACGAGTGCCCGCCCGAGGGGCTGACGGGTGCGTACCCCGGACTCGGCGCGAGCCGCCCGGCCCAGCTCGACCAACCGGCGCACCAGCGCCATCTGCGCCGAGAGCTCCTCGTCGATCAGCGCTGCCTCCGGCTCCGGCCAGGGGGCGAGGTGCACGGAGTCGGGGGCGCCGTCGGCGGCGAGCACGTCCCACAGGTAGTCGGTGAGGAACGGCGTGAACGGCGCCATCAGCCTGGTGAGCACGTCGAGGCACTCGTGCAACGTCGCGAAGGCGGCCGCGCCCTCCGGCGTACGCGGGCCCGCCCAGAACCGGCGGCGGGAGCGGCGGACGTACCAGTTGGACAGGTCGTCGACGAAGACCGCCAACCGCCGGCCGGCGCGGGCGGAGTCGAAGTGCTCGAGCGCCTCGCCGACCTCGGCGGCGGTCGCGTGCAGCTCGGAGAGCACCCAGCGGTCGATGAGCGGTCGCTGCCCGGGCGGCGGTGCGTCGACCGCGTCGGCCGGCGTCCAGGGACGGGCGTCGGGCACCCCGGGCTCGTGACCCGCGGCGTCGGCGTAGAGCACGAGGAACGACGCGGTGTTCCAGTAGGTCAGCAGGACCTTGCGGACGACCTCTTCCAACGCGGTGTGACCGACCCGCCGGGCGCTCCACGGGCTGCCCGCGGCGAGCATGTACCAGCGCAGGGCGTCGGCGCCGTGCCGCTCGAACAGCTCGAACGGGTCGAGCACGTTGCCGAGGTGCTTGCTCATCTTGCGGCCGTCGGCGTCGAGGATGTGCCCGAGGCAGAGCACGGTCTCGTACGACGACCGGTCGAAGACCAGCGTGCCGACGGCCATCAGCGTGTAGAACCAGCCGCGGGTCTGGTCGATCGCCTCGCAGATGAACTGCGCCGGGTAGTTGCGCCGCAGCACGTCCGCGGACCCGGGCAGATGCGGGTAGCCGAGCTGCGCGAACGGCATCGACCCGGAGTCGTACCAGCCGTCGATGACCTCGGGCACCCGCCGGGACTCGGCCCCGCACTCACCGCAGGGCAGCGTCACGTCGTCGACGTAGGGCCGGTGCGGATCGAGGCCGGACAGGTCGCGGCCGGCCAGCTCGCCCAGCTCCGCGCGGGAGCCGACCGCGGTCAGGTGGCCCTCGGGGCAGCGCCAGATCGGCAGCGGCGTGCCCCAGTAGCGGCTGCGCGACAGCGCCCAGTCGATGTTGTTGTGCAGCCAGTCGCCGTAGCGGCCGTGCTTGATCGTCGCCGGGTGCCAGTCGGTGCGTTCGTTCTCCTCGAGCAGCCGGTCCTTGATCGCGGTGGTGCGGATGTACCAGGACGGCAGCGCGTAGTAGAGCAGCGGCGTGTCGCAGCGCCAGCAGTGCGGGTAGGAGTGCTCGTAGGACTCGACCCGTAGCAGCAGGCCGCGGTCGCGCAGGTCCTCGACGATGCCCGGGTCGGCGGCCTTGAAGAACCGGCCGCCGACCAGCGGGAGACCCTCCTCGAAGTGCCCGTCGGGCCGCACCGGGTTGACCACCGGCAGGTCGTAGCTGCGGGCGACCGCGAGGTCCTCGGCGCCGAAGGCCGGCGCCTGGTGGACCAGCCCGGTGCCGTCGTCGACGGTGACGTAGGACGCGAGACCCACGAAGTGCGCGCCGGGGATGTCGAGGAAGTCGAACGGCGGGCGGTATGTCCACCGCTCCATCGACGACCCCGGGAAGCGCTCGACGGCCTCCCAGCCCTCGCCGAGCGCCGTCGCGACGAGCGGCTCGGCGACGATCAGCCGCTCCGCGCCGTCGGTCGCGACGACGTAGGTGACGTCGGGGTGCACCGCGACCGCGGTGTTGGAGATCAGCGTCCAGGGCGTCGTCGTCCAGACGAGGAGCGCGGCCTGCCCGGCGTAGGGCCCCGACGTCAGCGGGAAACGCACGTAGACCGACGGGTCCTTGACGTCGTAGTAGCCCTGCGACACCTCGTGGTCGGACAGGCCGGTGCCGCAGCGGGGGCAGTACGGCGTGACGCGATGGTCTTGGACGAGCAGCCCCGCGTCGAAGACCTGCTTGAGCGACCACCAGACCGACTCGATGTAGTCGGGGCTCATCGTCCAGTAGGCGTCGTCGAAGTCGACCCAGTAGCCCATGCGCTCGGTCATCCGGGCGAACTCGTCGACGTGGCGTTGCACGGACTCTCGGCACCGGGCGTTGAACTCCGCCACGCCGTAGGCCTCGATGTCGCCCTTGCCGCTGAAGCCGAGCTCCTTCTCCACTTCGAGCTCGACCGGCAGGCCGTGGCAGTCCCAGCCCGCGCGGCGCGGCACGTGGCGTCCCCGCATCGTCTGGAAGCGGGGGAAGAGGTCCTTGAACGCGCGGGCCTCGACGTGGTGGGTGCCGGGCTTACCGTTGGCCGTCGGTGGCCCCTCGTAGAACGTCCACAACGGGCCGTCGGCGGTCTGCTCCAGCGACCGCTCGAAGACCTTCCGCTCGCGCCAGCGGGCGAGCACCTCGTGCTCGATGGCGGGCAGGTCGACCTGCTGCGGAAGGGGCCGCATCGGCCGGTGCGGCTGGGTCACGAGGGTCCTCCGTCGGCGGTTTCCGGGCGTCCTTCACGCTAGTGCGTCCGGCAACCGTGATCGACGCGCCGTGCACGCGGAGCGGCGTACGTCGTCGTTGTGGGTTCCGGATGGCACACTTATCCTTTCCGGACTCAAGATCACGAGGCGCGAGCACGGGCGCCGCCGATGCGGAGCGCCTGCAGGAGGGCGAAGGGGCCATGGCCGGGGAAAGCGGGATCGGCGGCAAGATCCGGCGGTTGGTACGCCGCCGCAAGGACGACGCGCCCGCGGCGCCACGCAAGGCGACGCCCGAACTCGGCGCGCCCGCCCGCCCGGCCGCGGTCAAGGCCGCTGCGCCGGCCGCGTCGTCGTCAGGCACCGCGAAGGTTGCGACGAAGGCTCCGGCGAAGTCCGCGGCCAAGACGCCCGCCGCGGCCGGGAAGAGCGCCGCCAAGGCGGTCAAGGCGCCGGCCGGCAAGGCTGCGAACAAGGCTGCGAAGAAGGCGCCGGCCACGAGCGCGGCGGCGAAGGCGGCCACGTCAGCCAAGACCGCGAAGGCGGCGGGCAAGGCTCCCGCCAAGGCGGCAAAGGCGGCAAAGGCGGCGAAGTCGTCCGGCGTGAGTCCGGCCAAGGCACCCGCGAAGGCCGCGAAGACCAGCAAGAGTCCGGCCAAGACACCGGCGAAGGCGGCGACCAAGGGCGCGCCCGCCAGGGCGGGCAAGGCTCCGGGCGGCGCGTCCTCCGTCGCCAAGGCACCCGCGAAGGCCGCGAAGTCGACCACGGCGACCGGCGCCAAGGCTGCAGCCGCGAAGAAGGCAGCGGCGACGAAGAAGGCGGCGCCCGCCGAGGCTGCGGTCCGCGAGACGGCCCGGAAGACCGCGGCGAAGGCCGCGCCGGCCAAGGCCGCCGCCGCCCAGACGTCGGCGGCGATGGTGCCGGCGCCCGACGGGCGGCAGGAGGCGGGCCGCGTCCCCACCCCCTCCAAGGCCTCGGTCTCGACCGCGCCCAAGCCACCCGCGAAGGCCACCGGCGGCCGAGCGGCCGTCCTGCCCGGCGAGTCTCCCTGGACCAAGGGCGAGCTCGCCGAGATCCGCGGTGAGCTGGAGACCCAGGCCGTCGACCTCCGCGGCGAGATCACCGACGCCGAGTCGGCGTGGGCGGCGCTGCAGCGCGACAGCGGCGAGGGTGCCGGCGACGACCAGGCCGACGCGGGCACCAAGACCTTCGAGCGGGAGCACGAGCTGTCGATCGCCGCCAACAGCCGCGACCTGCTGTCGCAGGTCGAGCGGGCGCTGCAGCGCATCGACGACAGCACCTACGGCGTCTGCGAGAGCTGCGGCAAGCCGATCGGCAAGGGACGCCTGCAGGCGTTCCCGCGTGCAACCCTGTGCATGGAATGCAAGCAACGCGAGGAACGCCGCTGACGGCGGCCACCGACCAGCACGCCGCCGACCGGCCCACCACCGGGTCGGCGGCGCCCCGTCGCATCGTCGGGCTCGTCGTGACCGCCGTGGTCGCGCTGGCCGCCGACCAGGTCAGCAAGGTCCTCGTCGTCGCCCACCTCGAGCACCACGCGCCGGTCACCCTGGTGCCCGGCGTGCTCGACCTCGACGTCGTCCGCAACGGCGGCGCGGCGTTCAGCATCGGCACCGGCGCCACCTGGCTGTTCACCGCGATCGCCGCCGGTGTCGTCATCGCGATCGTGCGCACCGCGTCCCGGCTGCGCAGCCGGGCTTGGGCTTTCACCCTCGGGCTGCTGCTCGGCGGCGCGCTCGGCAACCTGGTGGACCGTTTCGTGCGCAGCCCCGGCCCGCTGCGCGGGCACGTCGTCGACTGGATCCACCTGCACCACTGGCCGGTGTTCAACGTCGCCGACTCGTGCATCGTGGTCGGCGGCGTCGTCGCCGTCCTGCTGTCCCTGCTGCTCGTCAACCTCGACGGCACCCGAGGCACCTCCGACGAGGCCGGTGGCCACCGGCGGGGCGGGCGGTGAGTCGGCCCACGCAGGTGTTGACCGATGCTCACAACTCCGCGGCAACCCCCACATGAGCGGCTCACCCGCGCCCGACAGGCGCACCCTGCCGGTGCCCGACGGCCTCGAAGGGCTGCGCCTCGACGCCGCCGTGGCCCGGATGTTCGGGTTGTCCCGCACCGCCGCCGCCGACGTCATCGAGAGCGGCGGCGCGCTCGTCGACGGCAGCCGGGCCGGCAAGTCCGACCGGGTCCACGCCGGCGCCTGGCTCGAGGTCGAGCTGCCCGCCGCCCCCGGCGCGCCCACCGCTGTCCCTCAGGTCGTCGAGGGGCTGCGGGTCGTGCACGAGGACGACGACATCGTCGTCGTCGACAAGCCGGTCGGAGTCGCGGCGCACCCGAGCCCCGGCTGGACCGGGCCCACCGTCGTCGGCGGCCTGCTCGGCGCGGGCTACCGGGTGGCGACCTCCGGGGCGGCCGAACGCCAGGGCATCGTGCACCGGCTCGACGTCGGCACCAGCGGCCTCATGGTGGTCGCCAAGAGCGAGGCGGCCTACAGCGCGCTCAAGCGGGAGTTCCGCGAGCGCACCGTCGACAAGCGCTACGCCGCGCTCGTGCAGGGGCACCCCGACCCTCTGCGCGGCACGATCGACGCCCCGATCGACCGCCATCCCGGTCACGACTACCGGTTCGCGGTCGTCGCCGGCGGCAAACCGAGCGTGACCCACTACGACACGGTCGAGGCGTTCCGGGCGGCCTCGCTGCTCGACGTACGCCTCGAGACCGGCCGCACCCACCAGATCCGCGTGCACATGGCCGCGGTCCGCCACCCCTGCGTCGGCGACCTGGCGTACGGCGCCGATCCCACTCTCGCGGCCCGGCTCGGGCTGGCCAGGCAGTGGCTGCACGCCGCGCGGCTCGGCTTCGCGCACCCCGGCCACGGCGAGTGGGTGGAGTTCGAGAGCCCGTTCCCCGCCGACCTGCAGCACGCGCTGGACGTCGTGGCGGGGGAGTCGTGACCGGCCGCCGCACCGGGCGGGGCCTCGCCGACCTCGACGACTCGCTGGTCCCGGAGGCCGCGCGACGGCTGCAGGCCGCGGTCGCCGCCGCCCGGGCCGAGGCGCGGCACTGGCTGCCGGAGACCGAGGCCCTGCGCGCCGACCCGGTCACGGCGGTCCGCAACCACCCGCAGGCGCTGATCGCCGCGGTGCTCGCGCTGGTCGTCGTGGTGTCGTTGGGCGCGATCGCCACCCACCGGCCCGAGAGCCCGGCACCGGCCGCTGCCACCCAGAGCGTGGTCGACCTCGGCCCGACGGCCGGCCAGCCGGTGTCGGCCTACCAGCACGCCGCCGCCGCCCGCCTCGCCCGCTACGCGCGCGCTCACCCCGCCACGCCGACCTACGCGGTCGTCGACTTCCACGGCTACCTCACCCCGGGCCAGGTGGCCGCGATCGCCGGGCCGCGCCGCGTCGTCCGCGCCTACGTGCACGTGACGGCGTCCGGGCTGCGCACCCCGGTCCACGTCCTCGACGTGGGCTCGGTCGCCGAGCTGCCGCAGGCAATCGTCCGCAGCGGGCAGGTGGCGGCCGCTGAGGCGAAGGGCTACCGCCAGCTGCTCGACGTGATCGGGCAACCGACCAGCGCGCGCGACAAGGCCGTGCAGGCGGTCTACGCCGAGCGGGTCGCGGCCACCGAGGCGGAGGCCAAGGGGCTGGTCGCGGCCTGCCGCTGCGTCTACGCCGTCGTCGTGCAGGGCACCGGCGAGACCCTGCGCCGGCTCGCGGCCGCGCCGCAGGTGCGCGTGCTCGACCCGGCGCCCGCGGGTTCGGCGTTCGCCGACCTGGCGATCATCGCGGTGCTGCCCGAGGTGACCGCCGAGATCCCGGCCGACCAGGGGTTCCGATGACCGCCGTCGAGATCGCCCGCGTGACCGAGGAGGCCGACGTGCAGGCGGCCTACGCCGTGCGCCACACGGTCTTCGTGGAGGAGCAGGGGGTGCCGCTCGTCCTCGAGCGCGACGGCCTCGACGACCGCACCGAGCACTTCCTCGGGCGGCTCGACGGGCGCCCGGTGGCCGCGGCCCGGCTCATGCGGGGACCTGCGCCCGGCGTCGGGGTCGCCCAGCGCGTGGCGGTGCTGCCCGAGCTACGGGGGACCGGTGTGGGCGCGGCGCTGATGTCGGTGCTCGAGGCACGGGCCCGCGAGCGCGGGATGACCGAGGTCGAGCTGCACGCGCAGGTGCCGGTGCGCGGCTTCTACGAGCGGCTCGGCTACGCGGCGTACGGCGACGAGTACGACGAGGCCGGGATCCCGCATGTCTCCATGCGCAAGGAGCTGTGAGCGCGGCGTGCCGAGGCGACGCGCCGTGCCGTCATGCCGTTGCGCCGATTCTGTCCGCCCGCCGTGTTACAACCTCGGAAGCACCGCTGGCCGTCTTCCCCCGCGCCGCTCGCCCGTTGGGTGGTGTCACCGCGTTCGCGTCGCCGAAGGAGGCCGTCCTGATGTCGGGCACGGAGTTCGTGCACCTGCACGTGCACACCGAGTACTCCATGCTCGACGGCGCCGCCCGGCTCAAGGACCTCTTCGCCGAGGCCGCCCGCATGGGCATGCCGGCCCTCGCGATGACCGACCACGGCAACGTCTTCGGCGCCTACGACTTCTACAAGCAGGCCACCGCGGCGGGGGTCAAACCGATCATCGGCATGGAGGGCTACCTCGCGCCGGGCAGCCGCTTCGACCGGCGGCGGGTCGCGGTCGGCGGGGCGACCTCCGACGACAACCCCGGCGAGATGTACACCCACATGACCCTGCTGGCCGAGAACCAGCAGGGGCTGCACAACCTCTTCCGGCTGTCGAGCCTGGCCAGCCTCGAGGGCTACTACTACAAGCCCCGCATGGACCGCGAGCTGCTCGCCGCGCACGGCGGCGGCATCATCGCGACGACCGGCTGCCCGTCCGGCGAGGTCAACAGGCTGCTGCAGCGCGGCGCCTACGACCAGGCCCGGGCCGCGGCCGCCGACTACCGCGACATCTTCGGCCGCGGCAACTTCTTCTGCGAGCTGATGGACCACGGCATCGACATCGAGCGCCGCCACCGCGACGACCTGATCCGCCTCGCCAAGGACCTCGAGCTGCCGTTCGTCGCCACCAACGACCTGCACTACACCTACCCGCAGGACTCCGAGGCCCACGAGGTCCTGCTCTGCGTGCAGACCGGCAAGACGCTCGCCGACCCGACGCGCTTCCGGTTCGACGCCCGCGACTTCTACCTGAAGAGCGCCGACGAGATGCGCACGCTGTGGCGTGACTTCCCCGAGGCCTGCGACAACACCTTGCTCATCGCCGAGCGGGTCGACGTGCACTTCGACGAGGGCGCCGACCTCATGCCGCAGTTCCCGGTGCCGTCGGGGGAGACCGAGGACTCGTGGCTGCGCCAGGAGGTCGCCCGCGGGCTGGCGCGGCGCTACCCCGGCGGGGTCCCCGACGACCGGCGCGCCCAGGCCGACTACGAGCTCGACGTCATCGTGCAGATGGGCTTCCCCGGCTACTTCCTCGTCGTCGCCGACCTGGTCCGCTACGCCCACGACAACGGCATCCGGGTCGGGCCGGGCCGCGGCAGCGCAGCCGGGTCGCTGGTCGCCTACGCGCTCGGCATCACCGAGCTCGACCCGATCGAGCACAAGCTGCTGTTCGAGCGGTTCCTCAACCCCGAGCGCGTCTCCATGCCCGACATCGACATGGACTTCGACGAGCGCCGGCGCGCCGACATGATCCGCTACGCGACGGAGAAGTACGGCGAGGAGCGGGTCGCGCAGATCATCACCTACGGCACGATCAAGGCCAAGCAGGCGATCAAGGACTCCGCCCGGGTGCTCGGCTACCCCTACGCCGTCGGCGAGCGGCTGACCAAGGTGATGCCGCCGCCGGTGATGGGCAAGGACCTGCCGCTCGCGGCCATCTTCGACTCCGCGCACCCGCGCTACAACGAGGCGGGCGAGTTCCGCTCCCTCTACGAGAGCGACCCCGACGCCAAGCGCGTCGTCGACACCGCTCGCGGGCTCGAGGGGCTCAAGCGGCAGTGGGGCGTGCACGCCGCCGGCGTCATCCTCTCCCGCGAGCCGCTGATCGACGTCATCCCGATCCAGCGCCGCGAGCAGGACGGCGCGATCATCACGCAGTTCGACATGGGCGCCTGCGAGTCGCTCGGCCTGCTCAAGATGGACTTCCTCGGCCTGCGCAACCTCACCGTGCTCGACGACTGCCTGGCCAACGTCAAGGCCAACCGCGGCATCGAGCTGCGCCTCGAGGATCTCGCCCTCGACGACCGCCCCACCTACGAGCTGCTCTCGCGGGGCGACACGCTCGGCGTCTTCCAGTTCGACGGCGGGCCGATGCGCGCGCTGCTGCGCTCGATGAACCCCGACTCGTTCGACGACATCTCCGCCGTGGGCGCGCTCTACCGGCCTGGCCCGATGGCGGCCAACGCGCACAACGACTACGCCGACCGCAAGACCGGACGCAAGCCTGTCGTGCCCATCCACCGCGAGCTGGCCGAGCCGCTCGCCGAGATCCTGGGGGAGACCTACGGCCTGATCGTCTACCAGGAGCAGGTCATGGCGATCGTGCAGAAGGTCGCCGGTTACTCGCTGGGGGCCGCCGACCTGCTGCGCAAGGCGATGGGCAAGAAGAAGAAGGAGATCCTCGACAAGGAGTACGTCCCGTTCCGCGACGGCATGCGCGCCAACGGCTACAGCGACGACGCCATCAAGACGCTCTGGGACATCCTCGTCCCGTTCTCCGACTACGCCTTCAACAAGGCCCACTCCGCGGCCTACGGCCTGGTGTCCTACTGGACCGCCTACCTCAAGGCCAACTTCCCGGCCGAGTACATGGCGGCCCTGCTCACCAGCATCAAGGACGACAAGGACAAGTCCGCGCTCTACCTCAACGAGTGCCGACGCATGGGCATCAAGGTGCTGCCGCCCGACGTCAACGACTCCGACTCCGACTACACGCCGCGCGGCAGTGACATCCGGTTCGGGCTGTCTGCCGTCCGCAACGTCGGCGACAACGTCGTCGCCTCGGTCGTGGCCACGCGCAAGGCGAAGGGCCGCTTCACCGACTTCCTCGACTTCCTCGCCAAGGTCGAGGCGCCGGTCTGCAACAAGCGGCTCGTCGAGTCACTGATCAAGGCCGGTGCCTTCGACTCGCTCGGGCACACCCGGCGGGCGCTGCTCGAGCGGCACGAGCAGGCCATCGACGCCTTCGTCGAGACCAAGCGGGCCGAGGCGGTCGGGCAGTTCGACCTGTTCGCGACCGGCGACGACGGTGGCGGCGGGTCGGCGGCGCCGCCCGGGGTCGCCATCGACTTCTCGGTCCACGAGTGGGACAAGTCCCTGCTGCTCGCCTACGAGCGCGAGATGCTGGGTCTCTACGTCTCCGACCACCCGCTGCTCGGTGTCGAGCACGTCCTCGCCGGTGCGGCCGACTGCACGGTCGCCGCGCTCACCTCCGGCGACGGCCGTCCCGAGGGTTCGATCGTCACGGTCGGCGGGCTGGTCGCAGGGCTGCAGCGCAAGATGACCAAGCAGGGCGCCCCCTGGGCGATGGCGATGATCGAAGACCTCGAGGGCGCCATCGACGTGATGTTCTTCCCGGCGACCTACGGCCAGGTGGGTCACCTGCTCGCCGACGACGCCATCGTGCTGGTCCGCGGACGGCTCGACCTGCGGGAGGACGTGCCGCGACTGGTGGCGATGGAGCTGTCGCTGCCGGACCTGTCCCAGCAGGTCCGCGGGCCCGTGGTCGTCAGCCTGCCGACGGCGCGTTGCACCCCGCCGCTCGTCGAGCGGCTGCGCGAGGTGCTCGCGGCGCACCCGGGCACCACCGAGGTGCGCCTGCAGCTGCAGACCGGCCCGCGCACGCGGGTGCTCCGGCTCGACGACGGCCTGCGCGTCGCCCCGAGCCCCGCGCTGATGGGCGACCTCAAGGAGCTGCTGGGCCCGACTGCCGTGGTCAGTTGACTACCGACGCCCCCGGGGAGCCGTCCCGCCGCGTCCTGCTCGTCTCGGCCAGCATGGGCGCGGGCCACGACAACGCCGCCGCCGAGCTGGCCCGCCGGCTGACCGGCCGCGGCCACGTGGTCGACTCGGTCAACCTGCTCGAGCTGCCGGCAGGGGGGCAGGGGCCGCGGCTGCGGGCGTTCTACGGCCTCCTGCTGCGCCGCGCGCCCGTGGTCTACGACGCGGCCATGCGGTTCTGGGCCCGGTGGCCGCGTCCCCTGGAGGCGGTGACCGCTGCCGGCGCCGGCCCCTACGAGCGGGGGCTGGCGGCGGCCATCGAGCGCAGCCGGCCCGACGTCGTCGTCTCGACGTTCAACCTGTCCAGCCAGTGCCTCGGGCGGATGCGGGCCGACGGCCGCGCGACGGTGCCCATCGTCACCTACGTCACCGATCCCGGTGCCCACCCCTACTGGGTCCACCCGGCGGTCGACCTGCACCTCGCGGTCACCCCCGACACGGCGGTCGCCCTCGCCGCGATGGGCGCCCGGCGGGTCGCGGCAACGGGACCCCTGGTGCGACCCGGGTTCGCCGCCGTCCCCGACCTTGCCTCGGTGGGAGCGGCCGCGCGCCGGCGGCACGGGCTGCCCGAGACCGGCGCCCTCGCGCTGGTCGCCGCGGGTTCCGAGGCCTACGGGCATGTCGAGCACACCGTCCGGGTCCTGTCGGCGGTGCCCGGGGTGCTGCCGGTCGTGTTGTGCGGCCGAGACGACCGGTTGCGCCGGAGGCTCGAGCGGCACCGGCTCGGCCGCCCGCTCGGCTGGGTCGACGACGTCCCGGGCCTGATGGCCGCCGCCGACGTGCTCATCGACAACGCCGGCGGGCTGACCTGCCTCGAGGCCCTGGTCACCGGACTGCCGGTGGTCGTCTTCCGCCCGCTGCCCGGGCACGGCCGGTTCAACGCCCGGTCGCTGCACGCGTCGGGGCTCGCGGTCTGGGCCCGCCGCGACGACGACCTCGGACCAGCGGTGCGCGGGCTGCTCGACGACGACGCGGCGCGCACGGCGCAGGTCGGGCGCGGGCGGGCGATCGTCACCGGCGATGTGGCCGACGAGGTGCTCCGCCTCGTCGACGCGTCGTGAGCGGCCGCCTGCTGCGGCGCGCGGCGGCCGTCGCGGTGGCCTCGCAGGTGCTGCCCGCGGCCACCTGGATCCCCGGGGTGCGCATCCGCCTGGCGCCCGCCCTGGCCGGGCTCGGCCGCCCGGGGCATCTGGCGCTCACGTTCGACGACGGGCCCGATGCGGCGTCGACCCCGCAGTTCCTGCACGCGCTCGACGACCTGGGGTGGCGGGCGACGTTCTTCGTCCTCGGCGAGCAGCTGCGCCGCGCGCCCGGCCTGCTCCGCGACCTCTCCGCCGCCGGGCACGAGATCGGCCTGCACGGCGACCGGCACCGCTACCTGCTCGCCCGCACCCCTGCGGCCGCGCGCGACGACCTGACCCGCGGCCGCGACGCGGTCGGCGACCTGCTCGGCCACCCGCCGGCGTGGTTCCGGCCGCCCTACGGTGTGCTGTCCGGCAGCGGCCTGCTCGCCGCCCGCCGGCTGCACCTGCGCCCGGTGCTGTGGTCGGCCTGGGGCCGCGACTGGCGGGCAGAGGCCACCGCCGCGAGCGTGCTCGACGACCTGACCGCCGGTGTCCTGGACGGTGGCACGGCGCTCCTGCATGACTCCGACGTCACCTCTGTCCCGGGGGCGTGGCGGGCCGCCCTCGGCGCCCTTCCGCTGCTCGCCGAGGAGGCGGCCCGACTCGGCCTGACGGTCGGACCGCTGCGCGAGCACGGCATCCGGTTCTAGGCCCGCGGCCCCGGGCAACAGGATCTTCCGGCGTACCCTGCAGGTCGAGCCTGCCGCCCCAGTCCGAGCCGAGGCATGAACTCCTACGTCGTCCGCGACCTCGTGCGCACCTACCGTGCCCGCGGGGCGGTCGTGCCGGCCAACGACGGCATCGATCTCAGCGTCGGCCGCGGCGAGGTGTTCGGCATCCTCGGCCCCAACGGCGCCGGCAAGTCGACGCTCGTCCGCCAGCTGATCGGTCTCACCCGGCCCGACTCGGGCAGCATCACGCTGTTCGGCCACGACCTCGTACGCCGGCCGCAGATCGCCGCCCGCTGCGCCGCCTACCTGGCCCAGGACGAGGTCGCGCTGGCCGAGCTCCCGGTCGGCCTGGCCGTCGAGACCACCGCCCGGCTGCGCGGGGTGCCCCGCGCCGCCGCCCGCCGGCAGACCGCCGACCTGCTCGACGAGCTCGACCTGACCCCGATCGCCGCCCGGCCGCTCGTGCGACTGTCCGGCGGGCAGCGCCGGCTGGCGTCGGTCGCCGCCGCCCTCACCGGCGACCGCCCGGTGCTCGTGCTCGACGAGCCCACGACCGGCCTCGACCCGGTCGCCCGGCGGGCCGTCTGGTCGGCGGTCGAGCGCCGGCGCGCCGAGCGGGGGACCACCGCCGTCCTCGTCACCCACAACGTGCTCGAGGCTGAGACGGTCCTCGACCGGGTCGCCGTCCTCGACCGGGGCAGGGTCATCGCCTGCGACAGCCCGGGCCGGCTGAAGGCTGCCGTGGACGACGAGGTGCGCCTCGACCTGGTCTGGCGCGGCGAGCCGCCGATGACCGACGCGACCGTCGCCATGCTCGCCGGGCGGGCCCAGGTCACGGGCCGCCGGTGGAGCACCCGGCTGCCGCACGAGGTCGCCCGCGAGGCTCTCGGTCACCTGACCGGGGGGGCGGCCTTCGGCGCGCTCGACGACTTCACGCTGGCCACCCCGACGCTCGAGGACGTCTACCTCGCGCTCGGCGGGATGGCCGACGACCTGGAGCGGGTGTGACGCTCACCGCCCCGAGCGGCACCGCTGCGGGCACCGTGACGCCGTCTCCGACGACGCCATTCCTCTCGGCGTTCGCCGCCGTCTTCGCCGGGCAGCTGTCGCGGGCCAAGGTCGCGCGGGCGTCGCTGCTGTTCGTCGCCACCCTGCAGTCGCTCGGCATCCTGGTCCTGGTCCGCGGGGTGGTCGACACCAGCAGCGAGGTGACGAAGGAGTCGGTGGTCGCCGGCTCGGCGATCCTCGTCATCGCGTTCGTCGCGCTGAACCTGCTGGCCCAGCGCCTCGGCATGCTCAAGGCCGCACGGGCGCTCGACTACTACGCCGCCGTGCCGGTCGCGCCGAGCGCGGTGGTCCTCGGCATCGCCGCGTCCTACGCGACGTTCACCGTGCCGGGCACCGCGCTGACCGCGGTGGTGGGCGGCCTCCTCTACGGGTTGCCGATCGGGCACCTGTGGGTGCTCGTCGTCGTCATCCCGCTCGCCGGCGCCGCGCTCGCCGGCCTCGGCGCGCTCATCGGCCTGCTCATGCCCCGACCCGAGCTGGCGACCGTCGCGGGGCAGCTCGGCATGACCGCCGTACTCTTCCTCGGCGTGATCCCCGCCGACCGGCTCCCGCTCGCCGTGCGCGTCGTGCGCGCGGCGGTGCCGTCGACGTACGCTGTCGACGCGCTGGCCGGGTCGTTCCTCAACCACCCCGACTGGGTGTGGATCGGCTGGCACCTCGCGGTCTGCGCGGCCGTCGCCGCCGCCGGCCTGGCGGTCGCGTCGATGGCGTTCCGTCGAGCGGTCGCCGGGTGACGCTGCCAGCCTGGCGGCGGCAGGCCGGTGCCGCCGTCACCGCCGCCTGCGCGCTCGTCCTGCTCGGCGCCCCGGTCGGGCTGATCTGGGGCGCGCTCGCGCCCCGGCTCGACTTCGTGGTGACCGCCGGCGGTCAAGGCCTCGACCTCGTCAACCCCGAGTCGGAGGCGCTCGTCGCCGCCGACGGCTACTTCGTCTTCATCACCGCCGTGGTCGGCATCGCCTGCGGGATCCTGGCCTACCGGATCGGCCGGCTGCGCTACGGGCCGGGGCTGGTCGCCGGCCTCGCCGCGGGCGGCCTTGGCGCGGCGGCGGTCGCCGCGCAGGTAGGCCGGCGGCTCTACCTGCCGGGCTTCCACCACGCCGAGACCGCGGTCGCGGCGGGGCACCACGTGTTGCTGTACGTGTCCGTGCGGGCGCAACCGGCGCTCTTCGTCTGGGGCTTCGCCGCCGCGCTCGGCTACGGCCTGCTCGTCGCGATCTTCGAACGGGAACCGATCCGGCGCACGTAACCGGTCTCAGTTGTGATGGGTCCCCTGGGAGAGGTCGGTCGCGGGGGCGGCGCGCAGCGTGCGCAGCATCGCGGTCTCGCGGCGCAGCATCGCCAGCTCGGCAGTCAGGCGCCCTTCAGCGGTCTCCTCGGCGAGCAGCCGCTGCCGGTCGCCGAGGTCGAGCAGCATCGTCGCCGCGACCAGGTACGACAGCACCAGCGGGTCGCCGGGGATCGTCGGCGCGTCGACGGGGGAGGCCTGCGCCTCCGCCACCACCTCCAGGTAGCGGCCGAACTGCGAGCGCACCTGCTCGGCCAGCATCTTCACCGCGGCCTGCGCCCCCACCGTCTCCGGCAGCAGGTCGACGTCGGCCGACAGGTACGGGCGCGAGTCGTCGGTCTCCAGCACCCGGAACCGCGCGACGCCGCTGGTGATGATGTCGTAGCGGCCGTCGTCGTAGGCCGTGACCCGGCGCAGCTCGGCGGTGCACCCGACGTCGTAGAGCGCGTCGACGCCGTCCTCGCCGACCTCGCGACCGCGCCGGATCGCGACGACCCCGAACCGCCTCGGCTCGTTCGCGGGCAGCGCCGTGAGCTCCTCGACCAGCAGCCGGTAGCGCTCCTCGAAGACGTGCAGCGGCAGCAGCAGCCCCGGGAACAGCACCGTGCCGAGCGGGAAGAGCGGCAGCCGGGCGCGCATGCAGTGGAGCCTAGGGCGTTCCGGCCCCTTCCCGGTCGCCTCGAGCGGCGGGCATCCGCGCCGCGGGCCGGCCGTCCGGGCTGAGGCGGCCCGTGGTGCCTCTACCCTGGAGTCTCCCGTTTCCGCCCGTTGCCTCCTGGAGTCCGCCGTGCTCGCGCGCATCGACCTGCGGGGCCGTCCCGGCCACGCGCTGCGGTCCGAGGCGCGCGGTTCGCTGCCCCGGGCCGGCTTCAACGTCGAGGCCGCCGTCGAGGCGGTGCGCCCGATCTGTGAGCAGGTGCGCGTCGGGGGCGCCGAGGCGGTGCGCGCGCTGACCGAGCGCTTCGACGGTGTCCGGGTCGGCGAGCTGCGGGTGCCGGCGCCGGCCCTGCGCGCGGCGCTCGACGGGCTCGACCCCGCAGTGCGTACGGCGCTGGAGGAGGCGACCCGCCGGGCCCGCGCCGTGCACGAGGGCCAGCGCCGCGACGACGTCACCGTGCAGGTGGCCGAGGGCGGGCGGGTCACCGAGCGCTGGCTGCCGGTGCAGCGGGTCGGCCTCTACGTGCCGGGCGGTCTCGTCGCCTACCCGTCGTCGGTCGTCATGAACGTCGTACCCGCCCAGGTCGCCGGCGTGCGATCCCTCGCCGTCGCCTCGCCGCCGCAGCGCGAGCACGGTGGGTTGCCGCACCCGGCCGTGCTCGCCGCGTGCGCGCTGCTCGGCGTCGACGAGGTCTACGCCGTCGGCGGCGCGCAGGCGATCGCGATGTTCGCCTACGGGGTCGAGGGAGTGGCACCGGTCGACCTCGTCACCGGTCCGGGCAACGTCTACGTCGCCGCCGCCAAGCGGCTGCTGCGCGGGATCGTCGGCATCGACTCCGAAGCCGGGCCGACCGAGATCGCCATCCTCGCCGATGACACGGCGGATGCGGCCTACGTCGCCGCCGACCTCGTCGCGCAGGCCGAGCACGACCCGCTCGCCGCGTGCCTGCTGGTCACGCCGTCGGTCGAGCTGGCCGACGCCGTCGACGTCGAGCTCGGCAAGCAGGTACCGGTCACCCGCCACCGCGAGCGGGTCGAGACCGCGCTCGGCGGCCCGCAGTCCGCGACCGTCCTCGTCGACGACGTCGACGCCGGGCTCGCCGTCGTCGACACCTGGGCCGCGGAGCACCTCGAGGTGGTCACCGCCGACGCAGCCGCGGTCGCCGCGCGCGTGCGCAACGCCGGCGCGATCTTCGTCGGGCCCTACGCGCCGGTGTCGCTGGGCGACTACCTCGCCGGCTCCAACCACGTGCTGCCCACCGGCGGCACGGCGCGGCACACCGGCGGTCTGTCGGTGCAGTCGTTCCTGCGCGGCATCCACGTCGTCGACTACTCCCGCGACGCCCTCGCCGGCGTGGGTCCGCACGTCATCGCCCTCGGGGGCGCCGAAGACCTCCTTGCCCACGTCGAGGCCGTCCAGGTGCGCCTGCGGTCCCGGCCCGGCGACGAGACGGGCCGCGCGCGATGAGCGGCCTGGAGGACCTGCCGCTGCGCGACGACCTGCGCGGCCGCTCGCCCTACGGCGCGCCGCAGGTCGACGTGCCGGTGCGGCTCAACACCAACGAGAACCCCTATGCGCCGCCCCCGGCGCTGGTGGACGACCTGACGACGGCCGTCGTGTCGGCGGCGACCGCCCTCAACCGCTACCCGGACCGCGATGCCGTCGCGCTGCGCGCTGCGCTCGCGGCCTATCTCGGCCACGGTCTCACCGGGGCGCAGGTCTGGGCGGCCAACGGGTCCAACGAGATCATCCAGCACCTGCTGATGGCGTTCGCGGGGCCCGGACGCAGCGCGCTCGGCTTCGTCCCGTCCTACTCCGTGCACGAGCTCATCGCCCGGGCCACCGGCACCCGGTGGATCTCGGCCTACCGGGCCGAGGACTTCTCCCTGCAGGCCGAGGCGGCCGCCGCCGCGATCACCGAGCACCGGCCCGACCTGGTGTTCCTGTGCTCGCCCAACAACCCGACCGGCACCGCGCTCGACCCGGCGGTCGTCGCGGCGGTCGTGGAGGCCGCGCCGGGCATGGTCGTGGTCGACGAGGCCTACGCCGAGTTCTCCGCCCAGCCCTCGGCGCTGCACCTGCTGCCCGGCCACCCGAGGCTCGTCGTCACGCGCACGATGTCGAAGGCGTTCGCCTTCGCCGGGGCCCGTCTCGGCTACCTCGCCGCCGACCCGGCCGTCGTCGACGCCTTGCAGCTGGTGCGGCTGCCCTACCACCTCTCGGCTCTCACGCAGGCCGCCGCGCTCGCCGCGCTCGCGCACGCCGAGGAGACGCTCGCGACGGTCGCGCGGGTCATGCAGGAGCGCGACCGGATGATCGCGGCCCTGCGCGACCTGGACCTCGAGGTCGTCGACTCCGACGCCAACTTCGTGCTCTTCGGCCGCTTCGACGACCAGGAAAAGGTGTGGCAGGCGCTGCTCGACCGCGGTGTGCTGGTGCGCGACGTCGGCCTGCCCGGCTGGCTGCGGGTCACCGCCGGCGTGCCCCGGGAGGTCGACGCCTTCCTGACCGCACTGCGAGAGGTGTTGTAGATGGCGCGCCAGGCGCGGGTCGAGCGGGCCACCAAGGAGTCGCGCGTCGAGGTGACGCTCGACCTCGACGGCAGCGGCACCACCGACGTGTCGACCGGGGTGCCGTTCTTCGACCACATGCTCGCCCAGCTGGGCCGGCACGGCGGGTTCGACCTCGCCGTCCGCACCTCCGGCGACCTCGAGGTCGACGCCCACCACACGGTCGAGGACACCTCGCTCGCGGTCGGGCAGGCGCTGCGCGAGGCGCTCGGCGACAAGGCCGGCATCCGGCGGTTCGGCGACGCGCTCGTGCCGCTCGACGAGACGCTCGTCCAGGCGGCGGTCGACCTGTCCGGCCGGCCCTACGTCGTCCACGTCGAGCCGGAGGTCGTCGAGCTGATCGGCAGCTACGACACCACGCTGACCCGCCACATCTGGGAGTCGCTGGTCGCGGAGGCGCGGATCTGCCTGCACGTGCGGGTGCTGTCCGGACGCAACGCGCACCACGTCGTCGAGGCGCAGTTCAAGGCCGTCGCCCGCGCGCTGCGCGACGCCGTGGCGCTCGACCCTCGGGTCGCCGGCGTGCCCAGCACCAAGGGCGTGCTGTGACCCTCCTGCTCTACGTCCTCGCCGGTTTCCTGCTCGGCGGCGCCATCTCGGTGTGGCGCAACCAGCCGAGCACGGTCGGGCGAGCGCTGGCGGTCGTCCTCGGCGTGATCGCGGCCATCGCGGCCTCCGGCGGGGTGCTCAACTCGTGACCCCGCGCGTCGTCGTCCTCGACTACGGCTCGGGCAACCTGCGCTCCGCCGAGCGGGCGCTCGCCCGTGCCGGTGCCGACGTCACGGTCACCGACGACACGTCTGCCGCCGCGCGCTGCGACGGACTCGTCGTGCCGGGCGTGGGCGCGTTCGCCGCCTGCATGGCGGGCATCGACCGGGTCGGCGGCGCGGCCGTCGTCCACGACCGGGTCGCGGCCGGCGCCCCCGTGCTCGGCATCTGCGTCGGCATGCAGGTGCTCTTCGGGGCGGGCGACGAGCACGGCCGGCACACGGCCGGCATCGGCGTCCTCGACGGCCTGGTCTCCCGGCTCGAGGCCGGCGTGCTGCCGCACATGGGCTGGAACACCGTCAGCCCGCCCCGGGGATCCACCCTGTTCCGCGGCATCGAGGACCAGCGCTTCTACTTCGTGCACTCCTACGCGGCGCGGACGTCCTCCGGCGAGGTGACCTGGGCCGAGCACGGTGAGCGGTTCGTCGCCGCCGTCGAGGCGGGGTCCGTCGCCGCGACGCAGTTCCACCCCGAGAAGTCCGCCGACGCCGGCGCTGCGCTGCTGCGCAACTGGCTCGACTCGATCCGCTGAGCAGGTGCCGCACCCGTGAGCCTCATCCTCCTGCCCGCCGTCGACGTGGCCGACGGCCGCGCCGTACGCCTCGTCCGCGGCGAGGCCGGCTCCGAGACCGTCTACGGCGACCCGCTCGACGCCGCCCTCGCCTGGCAGCAGGCCGGGGCCGCCTGGGTGCACCTCGTCGACCTCGACGCGGCGTTCGGCCGCGGCTCCAACCGCGAGCTGCTGCGCGAAGTCGTCGCGGCGCTCGACGTCCAGGTGGAGCTGTCCGGCGGCATCCGTGACGACGACTCGCTCGACGCGGCGCTCGCGACCGGCGCGGCCCGCGTCAACGTGGGCACCGCGGCCCTGGAGGACCCGGACTGGGTGCGCCGGGCCATCGGCCGGGTCGGCGACCGGCTGGCGGTCGGCCTCGACGTCCGCGGCCGCACGCTGTCCGGGCGTGGCTGGACCCGCGAGGGCGGCGACCTGTTCGAGGTGCTGGAGCGGCTCGACCGCGACGGCTGCTCCCGCTACGTCGTCACCGACGTCAACCGCGACGGCACGCTGACCGGGCCCAACCTCGACCTCCTGCGCAGCGTCTGCGCGGCCACCGACCGGCCCGTGATCGCCAGCGGGGGAGTGTCGAGCCTCGACGACCTGCGCGCGATCGCCGGCCTGACCGGTGTCGGGGTCGAGGGGGCGATCGTCGGCAAGGCGCTCTACGCAGGGGCGTTCTCCATGCCCGAGGCACTCGCGGCGGTCTCCTGACATGGCGGTGGCCGTCCGTGTGATCCCGTGCCTCGACGTCGATGCGGGCCGGGTCGTCAAGGGCGTCAACTTCCGGCAGCTGCGCGACGCCGGCGACCCGGTGGAGATGGCGAAGGTCTACGACGCCGAGGGCGCCGACGAGCTGGTCTTCCTCGACATCACCGCGTCCAGCGCCAACCGGGAGACCACCTACGACGTCGTACGCCGTACCGCCGAGCAGGTCTTCATCCCGCTGACCGTCGGTGGCGGCGTACGCAGCGCCGATGACGTCGACCGGCTGCTGCGCGCCGGCGCCGACAAGGTCGGCATCAACACGGCGGCGGTCGACCGCCCGCAGCTGCTGACCGAGTGCGCGGACCGGTTCGGCGCGCAGTGCATCGTGCTCTCGGTCGACGCGCGCCGGGCCGCCGGCACCGCGAGCGGCTTCGAGGTCACGACCCACGGAGGGCGGCGGGGCACCGGCATCGACGCGGTCGAGTGGGCCGCGCGCGGCGAGCAGCTCGGCGCGGGCGAGATCCTGCTCAACTCCATGGACGCCGACGGCACCCGCGACGGCTACGACCTGGAGATGACCAAAGCGGTGCGCGCCGTCGTCACCGTGCCACTCATCGCCAGCGGCGGCGCGGGCCGGCTCGACGACTTCCCAGCGGCGGTCGACGCCGGCGCCGACGCGGTGCTCGCCGCGAGCGTCTTCCACTTCGGGCAGCTGCGCATCGGCGAGGTGAAGGAGACGCTGCGCGCCGCCGGGCACCTCGTCCGCTGACGGCTTATTCGCTTCGCGGCGCGGCGGGGGTCTGCTAGACCTGATCTACCGCCCCGCAACTTCCGGAGTTCCCGCATGCCCGCAGACCTGCCGTCGGTCGCCGTGATCCGGCGCGGCTTCGGCGTGCTCCGGATGGGCGCGCGGGAGCAGTGGCGGGTCTTCACGATCGCCGTGGTCGGCAGCGCGCTCTACGGCACGATGACCGTCGGGTCCGCCTACGTCATCGGTGACGTCGTCGGCCGGGTCGTGCTGCCGGCGGTGCGGTCCGGGCACACGACCGGCGGCGCGCTCGCCGCCGCCGCGGCCGCGATCGCCGGGGTCGCCCTGCTCAAGGCGACCGGCATCACGTTCCGGCGCATCTTCGCCGGCGTCACGCAGTACCGCCTGCAGGCGACCTACCGGCGGCGGGTGACTCGGCAGTACCTCCGGCTGCCCATCGCCTGGCACCAGGGCCACCCGACCGGCGAGCTGCTAAGCAACGCCAACTCCGACGTCGAGTCGATGTGGTACCCGATGGCGCCGCTGCCGTTCGCCTGCGGGGTCACCTTCATGATCGCGATCACCAGCGCGGCACTGCTGCTCACCGACCCGGTGCTCGCCGTGGTCGGCTTCGTCGTCTTCCCGCTCGTCGGCATCGGCTCGTTCGTCATGTCGCGGCGCATGAGCGACCGCGTCGCCGCCGCGCAGCAGCTGCGCGGCGACGCGAGCGGGGTGGCCCACGAGTCGTTCGACGGCGCACTGGTCGTCAAGGCGCTCGGCCGCGAGGCGGAGGAGACCGAGCGGTTCGCCCGCAAGGCCGAGGATCTCCGCGACGCGCTCATCGGCGTCGGCCGGGTGCAGGGCGCGTTCGAGGCGTTCGTCCAGGCCGTGCCCAACCTCGGCATCGTCGTCGTCCTCTGGGTCGGCTCCATGCGCATCGCGTCGGGCGCCATCGACGCCGGCACGCTGGTGCGGGTCGCCTACCTGTTCAGCATCCTGGCGATGCCGCTCGACGCGATCGGCTACGTGCTCGGCCAGCTGCCGCGTGCCGTCGTCGGGTGGGACCGCGTGCGCCGGGTGCTCTCCGCTGACGGCCGGCTGCCGCACGGCAGCCACCGGCACGGCGGGGCGGCCGAACCGGCGCAGATCGCCCTGCAGCAGGTGCGCTTCTCCTACGGCGTGGGAGACGTGCTGCGCGACGTGACGTTCGACGTGCCGAGCGGCCGCACCGTCGCGGTCGTCGGCGTCACCGGCGCCGGCAAGTCGACGCTCGTCAACCTCGTCGTACGCCTGGTCGACCCGGCCGACGGCGAGGTCACCCTCGACGCCGCGGACCTGCGCGACCTGGCCGCGGGTGAGCTGTCCCGCCACGTCGCGGTCGTGCCGCAGCAGACGTTCCTCTTCGACGACACCGTGCGCGGCAACGTCACGCTCGGCGCCGACCTGCCCGACGAGGAGGTCTGGTCGGCCCTGGGCCTCGCCCAGGCCGACCGGTTCGTCCGCGCCCTGCCCGCCGGCCTCGACACCCCGGTCGGGGAGCGGGGCACGTCGCTGTCCGGCGGCCAGCGCCAGCGCATCGCGCTGGCCCGCGCGCTGGTGCGCCGGCCGCGGCTGCTCGTGCTCGACGACGCCACCAGCAGCGTCGATCCGGCCGTCGAGGCCGCCATCCTGCGCGGCCTGCGCGACAAGTCGCTCGGCTGCACGGTGCTCGTCGTCGCCTACCGCCGGGCGACGATCGCCCTCGCCGACGAGGTCGTCCTGCTCGAGGCCGGCGAGGTGCTGGCCCGAGGCACGCACGCCGAGCTGGTCGGCCGCGTCCCGGCCTACCGGCGCATCGTGCAGGCCTACGCCGACGCCGAGGCCGAGCGGCGCCGCGAGCAGGCCGAGGTCGTCGCGTGAGCAGCGCGACTGTCGACGAGCTGCGCGGCAGCACGACCTACGAGCCGGCCTCCACGTGGGGCACGTTCGTCCGCGGCGTGCAGCTGTCGCCGGAGCTGCGCACCGGGTTGCCCGGGACCCTCGGCCTGGCGCTGGTCGCGACAGCGGGCCAGGTGGTCATCCCGGTGATGGTGCAGCAGGTCATCGACCGCGGGCTCAAGACACCCGGCCACCCCGACCTCGCCCTCGTGCGCTGGGCCTCGCTGATCGCCGCCGTCGCACTCGTCGTCACCGCCTTCGCGGCGTACGTCATGAACGTCCGGTTGTTCACCGTCGCCGAGACCGCGCTCGCCCGGCTGCGGGTCCGCGCATTCCGGCACGTGCACGACCTCTCGGTGCTGCACCAGGCGGCGGAGCAACGCGGCGCGCTGGTGAGCCGGGTAACCAGCGATGTCGACCAGATCAGCCAGTTCGTGCAGTGGGGCGGGCTGCGGATGATGGTCGCCGCCGTGCAGCTGGTGCTCGCGACCGGGCTGATGCTCTTCTACTCCTGGCCGCTCGCGCTGCTCGTCTACGCCTGCTTCGTCCCGCTGGTCCTTGCCATCCGGGTCGTGCAGCCGCGCCTCGCGACCGCCTACAACGCGGTGCGCGAGCGGGTCGGCGAGATGCTCGGCGCCGTCGGCGAGTCCGTCGTGGGCGCGCAGGTGATCCGGGCCTACGGCGTCGAACGGCGTACGGCGGACCGCATCGACTCCGCGATCGGGCGCTACCAGGGCGCGCAGATCCGGGCGCAGTCGCTCGGCGCCGTGATGTTCTCCTCGGTCGAGCTCGTCGCCGGCATCGCCAACGCCGCGATCGTCGTCGTCGGCGTGCTGCTCGGTGTCGGCGGTCACATCAGCGCCGGCAGGCTGGTGGCCTTCCTGTTCCTGGTCACGCTGTTCGTCAGCCCCGTGCAGGTCGCGACCGAGGTGCTCGACCAGGCGCAGAACGCCATCGCCGGCTGGCGCCGCGTCATCGGCGTGCTCGACACCCCGACCGACGTCGACGACCCCGCGCAGGCGCCGTCCGGCGGCCGGGTGCTGCCCGCCGGGCCGCTCGGGGTGCGCTTCGAGAAGGTGCACTACGCCTACCCCGGCGGGCCCCCGGTGCTCGTCGACGTCGACCTCGAGATCGCCCCGTGCAGCCGGGTCGCGATCGTCGGCGAGACCGGCGGCGGCAAGACGACGTTCGCCAAGTTGCTCACCCGGTTGATGGACCCGAGCCGGGGCCGCGTGCTGGTCGGCGGTGTCCCGCTGGCCGACGTTCGGTTCGACTCGCTGCGGGACCGGGTCGTCATGGTGCCGCAGGACGGTTTCCTGTTCGACACCTCGATCGCCGACAACGTCCGCTACGGCCGGCCCGGACTGACCGACGCCCAGGTGGCCGAGGTCTTCCAGGACCTCGGGCTCGGGGACTGGCTCGACACCATGCCCGACGGCCCGCGCACCCGCGTCGGCGAGCGCGGCGGTTCGCTGTCGGTCGGCGAGCGGCAGCTGGTCGCGGTCGTGCGCGCCTACGTCGCCGATCCCGACGTGCTCGTCCTCGACGAGGCGACCAGCGCGGTCGACCCGGCCACCGAGGTCCGGCTCACCCGCGCGCTCGACCGGCTGCTCGCCGGGCGCACCTCGCTCACGATCGCGCATCGGCTGGCCACCGCGGAAGCCGCCGACGAGGTGATCGTCGTCGACGCCGGCCGCATCGTGCAGCGCGGGCCGCACGCCGCCCTGGTCGGGCAGGACGGCGTCTACGCCGGGCTGCACGCCGCGTGGGCCGCACAGCACCGCTGACCGCTGCACCGTCGAAACGGAGATACTGAAGCCATGTCCGCCCCGGTCCGCCCGTCCAACCTCGACCCTGCGATCGCCGCCCGGCTCAAGCGCGACGAGCACGGCCTGATCGCCGCGGTCGTGCAGCAGTACGACACCGGCGAGGCGCTGATGCTCGCCTGGATGGACGACGAGGCGCTGCACCGCACGCTGACGACCGGCAAGGCGACCTACTGGAGCCGCAGCCGGCAGGAGTACTGGGTCAAGGGCGAGACGTCCGGCAACCTCCAGTGGGTCAAGGGCGTGACCCTCGACTGCGACGGCGACGCGGTCCTCGTCCAGGTCGACCAGATCGGGCCCGCCTGCCACACCGGCGAGCGGATCTGCCTGGCGGCCGGCGGCCGGCTCGACGCGGTCGTCGGCATCCCCGCGCCATGACCACCGGGGCGGTGACGCCTGACCACGCGGCGTTTCTCGACCTGCGCCGCACGCACGCCGTCGTCCCCGTCACCCGGCGGCTGCTCGCCGACGGCGAGACCCCGGTCGGCGCCTACCGCAAGCTCGCCGCCGGGCGGCCCGGCACCTTCCTGCTCGAGTCCGCGGAGCACGGCGGGGTCTGGTCGCGCTACTCGTTCGTCGGGGTGCGCTGCCCGGCGACGCTGACCGCACGGGACGGCCGCACCGTCTGGCTGGGCGAGCCGCCGCCCGGCCTGCCCTACGACGACGACCCGCTGCGGGCGCTGCGCGCGGTGGTCGAGGCGCTGCGCTCGCCGCGGCTGCCCGACCTGCCGCCGCTCACCGGCGGGCTGGTCGGCTTCGTCGGCTACGACGCCGTACGCCGGTTCGAGCGGCTGCCCGCAACGGCCGAGGACGACCTGCACCTGCCCGAGCTGGCGATGATGCTCGCCACCGACCTCGCGGTTCTCGACCACGCCGACGGTTCGGTGCTGCTGATCGCCAACGTCTTCGCCGCCGACGAACCCGACGCGGCCTACGCCGACGCGGTCACCCGCCTCGACGTGATGACCGCCGACCTGGCCAAGCCCGCCGATCCCAGTGTCGCCACCCTGCAACGCCCGCGGCGCGAGGTCGACCCGGCCCGCACGCCGCCCGGGGGTTATCAGGCCGCGGTCGAGCGGGCCAAGCACTACATCCGCGCCGGCGACATCTTCCAGGTCGTGCCGAGCCAGCGGTTCGAGGTGCGTACCGGGGCCGACCCGCTCGACGTCTACCGGGTGCTGCGCTCGGCCAACCCGAGCCCCTACATGTACCTGCTGCGGCTGCCCGACGGCATCGACGTCGTCGGCTCCTCGCCGGAGGCGCACGTGAAGGTCACCGGCCGCCGGGCGCTGCTGCACCCGATCGCCGGCACCCGCCCCCGCGGCGCCACCCCCGAGGACGACGCACGGCTGGCCGCCGAGCTGCTCGACGACGAGAAGGAGCGTGCCGAGCACGTCATGCTCGTCGATCTCGGGCGCAACGACCTCGGCCGGGTCTGCGAGCCGGGCAGCGTCGACGTCGTGGAGTTCATGCAGATCGAGCGCTACTCCCACGTCATGCACATCGTCTCGACCGTCGTCGGCCGTCTCGCCGAGGGCCGGACCGCCTACGACGCCCTCGCGGCCACGCTCCCCGCCGGCACCCTGTCCGGCGCCCCGAAGGTCCGGGCGATGGAGATCATCGAGGAGCTCGAGCCGGTGCGCCGCGGCCTCTACGGCGGGACGGTCGGCTACCTCGACTTCGCCGGCGACCTCGACATGGCCATCGCGATCCGCACCGCGCTGATGCGTGACGGCGTCGCCTACGTGCAGGCCGGCGGCGGCATCGTCGCCGACTCCGACCCCGAGGCGGAGGACCAGGAGAGCCGCAACAAGGCGGCCACCGTGCTCTCGGCGATCGCAGCCGCCGAGACGCTCACCCCGGCCCAGTGACCGGCCGCCGCGAGCTCGTCGCGGTCGTCCTCGGCTGCCTCGCGGGGGCGGCGCTGCTGCTCATCGCGGGCGGGCGCACGTGGGCGACGGTGGTGCGCCCCGCGCCCTTCCACGGCACGGTCGCGGTCACCGGGCACCAGCTCACCGCGGTGACCACCGCGGTCGGGCTGCTCGGCCTGGCCGCCGTCGCCGGCGTCCTGGCGACCCGCTCCTGGGGCCGGCGAGCCGCCGGGCTTGCGCTCGTCGTCGCCGGCCTGGCGGCGGCCGTGGTCAGCGCCACCGCCGGCGACGCCGCCGGTGCCCGTACGGCCGCCGATCTCACCGGCGCTCGGGTGCCCGTCTCGTTCACGGGCTGGCGGTGGGCCGCCGTCGCCGGCGCGGCTCTTCTCGTGCTCGCCGGCGCGGCCGTCGTCGCCCGCGGCCGGCGCTGGCCGGGCATGGGCGCCCGCTACGAAGCGCCGGGGGAGCCGGCCGCGGCTCCTGCTGCCCAGGCAGTCGATCCCGACGTGTCGGCGTGGGAGGCCCTCGACCGCGGCGAGGACCCGACGGTCGGGCATGACCGGCAGTAACCCGCGCCCGCGCGCTGGCTACCCTGACCCAGTGACGGTGCTCGACGACATTTTGGCCGGAGTGCGGGAGGACCTCGCCGAGCGCGAGCAGTCGGTGTCGTTCGAGGCGGTCAAGGAGCGCGCCGGCCGCCAGCCGTCGGCGCTCGACGCGGCGCCGATCCTCTGCCAGTCCGGCCGCGTCGCGGTCATCGCGGAGGTCAAGCGGCGCAGCCCCTCGGCGGGCGACCTCGCCCCGATCGCGGATCCCGCCGGCCTGGCGGGCGACTACGAGTCGGGCGGCGCGCACGCGATCAGCGTGCTGACCGAGCGCCGGCGTTTCGGCGGCTCGCTCGAGGACCTGGACGCCGTGCGGGCCGCGGTCGACGTCCCCGTGCTGCGCAAGGACTTCGTGGTCACCCCCTACCAGGTGTGGGAGGCCCGGGCCCACGGCGCCGACCTCGTGCTGCTGATCGTCGCGGCCCTCGAGCAGAACGTCCTCGTCGGCCTGCTCGACCGGGTCGAGAGCCTCGGCATGACCGCCTTGGTCGAGGTGCACGACGAGGAGGAGCTGGCGCGGGCTCTCGACGGCGGCGCGAAGGTCGTCGGCGTCAACGCGCGCAACCTGCGCACCCTCGAGGTCGACCGTACGACGTTCGCCCGGCTCGCCCCGCGAATCCCGAACGACGTGGTCAAGGTCGCCGAGTCCGGCGTACGCGGCCCGCACGATCTCCTCGCCTACGCGGCCGCCGGCGCCGACGCCGTCCTGGTCGGCGAGGGCCTCGTGACCGGTCGCGACCCGCGGCAGGCCGTGGCCGACCTCGTCGCCGCCGGGGCGCACCCGTCCGCGCGGCACGTCTCGCGATGACCCACGCCGCACTGCCGGACGCCGCCGGGCACTTCGGCCCGTTCGGCGGGCGGTTCGTGCCCGAGGCCCTGGTCGCGGCGCTGGACGAGCTGACGGCGGCGTTCGAGACCGCCTGGGTCGATGCGGCGTTCCGCGCCGAGCTGGCGCACCTCGAGAAGACCTACACCGGCCGGCCGAGCATCCTCACCGAGGCCGCGCGGCTGTCCGAGCACGCGGGCGGCTCGCGCATCCTGCTCAAGCGCGAGGACCTCAACCACACCGGTTCTCACAAGATCAACAATGTGCTCGGGCAGGCGCTGCTGACCCGCCGCATGGGCAAGACCCGGGTGATCGCGGAGACCGGCGCCGGCCAGCACGGCGTCGCGACGGCCACCGCGTGCGCGCTGCTGGGGCTCGACTGTGTGGTCTACATGGGCGAGGAGGACACCCGGCGGCAGGCGCTCAACGTCGCCCGGATGCGCCTGCTCGGCGCCGAGGTGGTGCCGGTCACCACCGGCAGCCGCACGCTCAAGGACGCCATCAACGAGGCGATGCGCGACTGGGTCACCAACGTCGAGCACACCCACTACCTGCTGGGGACCGTCGCCGGGCCGCACCCGTTCCCGGTGATGGTGCGCGAGTTCCACCGGGTCATCGGCGACGAGGCGCGGGCGCAGGTGCTCGAGCTCGTCGGCCGGCTACCCGACGCGGTGTGCGCCTGCGTCGGCGGCGGGTCCAACGCGATCGGCATCTTCACGGCGTTCCTCGACGACGCCGACGTGGCGCTCTACGGCTTCGAGGCCGGCGGCGACGGCGTGAGCACCGGCCGGCACGCGGCGTCCATCACCGGCGGCGCATCCGGGGTGCTGCACGGCGCCCGGACCTACGTGCTGCAGGACGAGGACGGGCAGACCATCGAGTCGCACTCGATCTCCGCCGGGCTCGACTACCCGGCCGTCGGGCCCGAGCACGCCTGGTTGCACGACACCGGCCGGGCGACCTACCGGCCGGTCGACGACGCCGCCGCGATGGCCGCCTTTTCCTTGCTCTGCCGCACCGAGGGGATCATCCCGGCCATCGAGAGCGCCCACGCGGTCGCCGGGGCGCTCGACGTCGGCCGCGCGCTCGGCCCCGAGGGCGTGGTGCTGGTCAACCTGTCCGGTCGCGGAGACAAGGACGTCGACACCGCGGCGCGTTGGTTCGGCCTGGTCACCGGCGGAGAGGTCGCCGAGGCCGCGCTCGAACGCAGCGCCGACGACGCAGGGGAGGGCTGGTGACGACCCCGCGCCCCTCGCCGAGCTCGCGGTCCCGCAGGGGCCCCGGGTGACTCGCCTCTCCGACGCGTTCGCCCGCGCGCGCCGCGAGGGCCGAGCCGCACTGGTCGGCTACCTGCCGGCCGGCTTCCCGTCCGTCGACGGTGGCATCGCCGCGCTCCGCGCCATGCTCGACGGCGGCGCCGACGTCGTCGAGATCGGGCTGCCCTACTCCGACCCGCTGATCGACGGGCCCACCATCCAGGCCGCCGTCGAGCGCTCGCTGGCCGCGGGCACCCGCATCAAAGACGTGCTGCGCACGGTCGAGGCCGTAGCCGCCGACGGCGCAGCGGCCGTCGTCATGACCTACTGGAACCCGGTCGAGCGCTACGGCGTCGACCGGTTCGCCCGCGACCTGGCCGCCGCCGGCGGGGCCGGGGTGATCACACCCGATCTCATTCCTGAGGAGGCCGGCGACTGGCTGGCCGCGGTCGACGCGCACGGTCTCGACCCCGTCTTCCTCGTCGCGCCCTCGTCGACCGACGAGCGCATCGACCTGGTCGCGCGCACCAACCGGGGCTTCATCTACGCCGCCTCCACGATGGGCGTCACCGGCACCCGCGAAGCGGTCAGCGACCTCGCGCCCAAGCTGGTCGCTCGGGTCAAGGCCGCCACCGACCTGCCGGTCGCGGTCGGTCTCGGCGTGTCCGACGCCGACCAGGCCGCCGAGATCGCGGGCTACGCCGACGGCGTCGTCGTCGGGTCGGCGTTCGTGCGCCGGCTCCTGGACGGCGGTGGGCCCGATGCCGTGCGCGACCTCGCGGGTCGGCTCGCCGAGGGCGTCCGCCGGCCGCGCCGATGACGCGGCCCAGGGCCAGCGCGGTGACGTACGCCGCACCCCGCGCTGACGTACGGTCGTAGCCGTGGTCCTGGCCTACTTCCCGCCACCGCCGACCAACGCGGTCCACGTCGGCCCGCTGACGATCCGCCTCTACGCGGCCTGCATCATCCTCGGCGTCATCGTGGCGGTCTGGCTGACCGAGCGGCGCTGGATCGACCGCGGCGGCCGGCGCGGCACCCCCGCCGACATCGCCGCCTGGGCCGTCCCGGCCGGACTCGTCGGCGCGCGCGTCTACCACGTCATCACCGACCCGGAGCTGTACTTCGGCGCCGGCAAGGACTGGGTCAACATCTTCTACGTCTGGCACGGCGGCCTCGGCATCTGGGGCGCCGTCGCCGGCGGCGCGCTCGGGGCGATCTATGCCTGCCGGCGCTACGGCGTACGGGTCCTGCCGTTCCTCGACGCGGCCGCGCCGGGCGTCGTCATCGCGCAGGCGATCGGCCGGTGGGGCAACTACTTCAACCAGGAGCTGTTCGGCCGGCACACCGACCTGCCGTGGGCGCTGCGGGTGACGCAGCCGGAGGGCTCGAACCCGCCCGGCCTCTACCACCCGACGTTCCTCTACGAGTCGATCTGGGACCTCGGGGTGGCCGGCCTGGTGATCTGGGCCGACCGCAGGTTCCGCCTCGGCTTCGGTCGTGCGTTCGCCCTCTACGTCGCCGCCTACACGGCCGGTCGGGCGTGCATCGAGGCGCTGCGCATCGACCACGCCAACCACTACCTGGGTCTGCGGCTCAACGACTACGTGAGCATCGCGGTGTTCCTCGCCGCCGTGGCCTACCTGGTCCTACGCCGGGGGAGCGGCCGCGAGGAGGTCGTCCAGGAGCCGGTGGCCGACGGGGCGTCGGTCGAGGACACCCCGCAGACCCCGGCCGGCGTGACGTGACCGCGCGACGCCCCCGCGATCCGGCATGACGACGCCTCAGCAGGACCCGTGAGCGACGACCGGCCGGAGATCCACCACACCCACCGCAACGTCAACGGCGGCTGGCTTCGGCCCGCGGTGTTCGGTGCGATGGACGGCCTGGTGTCCAACGGGTCGCTGATCGCCGGTGCGGCGGGCGGATCGGTGGCGCGGGGCACCGTCGCGCTGATCGGTCTGGCCGGGCTGTTCGCCGGCGCGTTCTCGATGGCCGCCGGCGAGTACACCTCGGTCGCGTCGCAGGCGGAGATGATCGAGGCCGAGATCGCGACCGAGCGCCGCGAGCTGGCCCGGCGCCCGCACGCGGAGGAGCACGAGCTCGCGCTGCTCTACCAGTCGCGCGGGCTCACCCCCGACCTGGCCCGCGAGGTCGCGAGGCAGCTGTCCGCCAACCCCGAGCAGGTGTGGCGCATCCACGCCCGCGAGGAGCTCGGGATCGACCCCGACGAGCTGCCCAACCCGCTGGTGGCGGCTGGGTCGTCGTTCGCCGCGTTCGCGGCCGGCGCCCTCCTGCCGCTGCTGCCCTACCTGGTCGGGGGCGCGCACCTGCTCGCGATCGCGTTCGCGGTCAGCGCGGTGGCGCTGTTGGCCCTCGGCGCGACCGTCTCGAGGTTCACCGAGCGCTCGCCGTGGTTCAGCGGTGCGCGCCAGCTGGCCTTCGGGGTGGCTGCCGCCGGCGTCACCTATGCCATCGGCACCCTCGTGGGCACCGGCGTCGGCGGCTGACCGGAGCATCGGCGGCCGGCTCGGGCCGGTTCGGAAAATCCCTGGCCGTCCGGTTGTAGACTGACCCCGTACTTCAGCAGGGCCGACGTCGTCCCTGGCCAGCACGACCAAGCCGAGACGACGGGATCGCCGATGACTGCTGATCTCCCTGCCCCCCAGGGCCTCTACGACGGCGCCCACGAGCACGACGCCTGCGGGGTCGCCTTCGTCGCCGACATGCACGGCCGCGCGTCGCACGACATCGTCGTCAAGGCGCTGACCGCGCTGCGTAACCTCGAGCACCGCGGCGCCCAGGGCGCCGAGCCGGAGACCGGCGACGGGGCCGGGATCCTGCTCCAGGTGCCCGACGCGCTGCTGCGCGCGGTCGTCGACTTCGCGCTGCCGCCGGCGCGCGCCTACGCGGTCGGCACGGCCTTCCTGCCCGCCGACGACGCGCAGGAGCAGGAGGCGATGCGTCGCATCGAGGCGATCGCCGGCGAGGAGGAGCTGCGCGTCCTCGGCTGGCGGCAGCTGCCCACCGACGTCACCGGCGTCGGCGCCACCGCGCAGAAGGTCATGCCGCGGTTCCGGCAGATCTTCGTCGCCGGCAACGCGGGCGAGACCGACCTGGCGCTCGAGCGGCGCGCGTTCTGCCTGCGCAAGCGGGCCGAGCGGGAGACCGGCGTCTACTTCGCCTCGCTGTCCTGCCGCACGCTGGTCTACAAGGGGATGCTCACCACCGACCAGCTCGGCACGTTCTTCCCGGACCTGACCGACGAGCGGCTCTCGAGCGCGATCGGCCTGGTGCACAGCCGCTTCTCGACCAACACGTTCCCGAGCTGGCCGCTGGCCCACCCCTACCGCTACATCGCCCACAACGGCGAGATCAACACGGTCATGGGCAACCGCAACTGGATGCGGGCCCGCGAGGCGCTGCTGCGCAGCGCCGACATCCCCGGCGACCTGTCGCGGCTGTTCCCCGTCGTCACCCCCGGCGCGAGCGACAGCGCCAGCTTCGACGAGGTGCTCGAGCTGCTGCACATGGGCGGGCGCAGCCTGCCGCACGCGGTGCTCATGATGATCCCGGAGGCCTGGGAGAACCACGAGCAGATGGACGCCGCCCGGCGCGCCTTCTACGCCTACCACGCCTGCCTGATGGAGCCGTGGGACGGCCCGGCGTGCGTCGCGTTCACCGACGGCGACGTCATCGGGGCGGTGCTCGACCGCAACGGCCTGCGGCCCTCCCGCTACACGGTCACCGACGACGGGCTCGTCGTGCTCGCGAGCGAGACCGGAGTGCTCGACATCGACCCGGCGAGCATCGTGCACCGCGGCCGCCTGCAGCCCGGGCGCATCTTCCTCGTCGACACCGGCCAGGGCCGGATCATCCCGGACGACGAGGTCAAGGCGAGCCTGGCCGCGGAGAACCCCTACGAGGACTGGCTGCACGCCGGGCTGCTGCACCTCGACGACCTGCCCAAGCGCGAGCACGTCGTCTACGGGCACGAGTCGGTGCTGCGCCGCCAGCAGACGTTCGGCTACACCGAGGAGGAGCTGCGCATCCTGCTCACGCCGATGGCGCGCAACGGCGCCGAGCCGATCGGGTCGATGGGCACCGACACGCCGGTCGCGGTCCTGTCGCAGCGGCCCCGGCTGCTGTTCGACTACTTCGCCCAGCTGTTCGCGCAGGTGACGAACCCGCCGCTCGACGCGATCCGCGAGGAGCTGGTCACGTCGCTGCAGACGACGATCGGGCCCGAAGGCAACCTGCTCAACCCGACCCCGGCCAGCTGCCGGCAGATCGTGCTGCCGTTCCCGGTCATCGACAACGACGACCTCGCCAAGATCATCCACATCAACGACGACGGCGACCTGCCGGGCCTGCGCAGTGTCGTGGTCAAGGGCCTGTTCGAGGTCGCCCGCGGTGGCGACGGGCTGCGCGAGGCCCTGGAGACCGTGCGCGCGCAGGTCAGCGCCGCGATCGACAACGGCGCCCGGTTGATCGTGCTGTCCGACCGCGACTCCGACGCGGCGTGGGCGCCGATCCCGTCGCTGCTGCTGACCAGCGCGGTCCACCACCACCTGATCCGGGAGAAGACCCGCACCAAGGTCGGCCTCATCGTGGAGGCCGGTGACGTGCGTGAGGTCCACCACGTCGCGCTGCTGGTTGGCTACGGCGCGGCCGCGGTCAACCCCTACCTGGCGATGGAGACCGTCGAGGACATGGTCGCCGCCGGCGTCTTCCCCGGTCTCGCGGCCGACACCGCGGTGCACCACCTCATCAAGGCGCTCGGCAAGGGCGTGCTCAAGGTCATGTCGAAGATGGGCGTCTCGACGGTGGCGTCCTACACCGGCGCGCAGATCTTCGAGGCGCTCGGCCTGTCGCAGGAGCTGGTCGACGAGTACTTCACCGGCACCACCAGCCGGCTCGGCGGGGTCGGGCTCGACGTCATCGCGGCCGAGGTCGCCGAGCGGCACAAGCTCGCCTACCCGCCGATCCCCGCCGCGCACCGGCGGCTGTGGGTGGGCGGGGAGTACCAGTGGCGGCGCGAGGGCGAGCTGCACCTGTTCAACCCGCACACGGTGTTCAAGCTCCAGCACGCGAGCCGCGCCCGCCGCTACGACGTCTTCAAGGAGTACACCAGGGCCGTCGACGACCAGTCCGAGCGGCTGATGACGCTGCGCGGCCTGTTCAAGCTGCGCACCGGTGCCCGCCCGGCCGTGCCGATCGACGAGGTCGAGCCGGTCAGCGCGATCGTCCGGCGGTTCGCGACCGGCGCGATGTCCTACGGCTCGATCAGCGCCGAGGCGCACGAGACCCTCGCCGTCGCGATGAACCGCATCGGCGGCAAGTCCAACACCGGCGAGGGCGGCGAGGACCCCGAGCGGTTGTACGACGACCGGCGCAGCGCGATCAAGCAGGTCGCGTCGGGCCGGTTCGGCGTCACCAGCGAGTACCTCACCAACGCCGACGACATCCAGATCAAGATGGCCCAGGGCGCGAAGCCCGGCGAGGGTGGCCAGCTGCCCGGCCACAAGGTCTACCCGTGGATCGCGAAGACGCGGCACTCCACGCCCGGCGTCGGGCTGATCTCACCGCCGCCGCACCACGACATCTACTCGATCGAGGACCTCGCCCAGCTCATCCACGACCTGAAGAACGCCAACCCGTCGGCGCGCATCCACGTGAAGCTCGTCGCCGAGGTCGGGGTCGGCACGGTGGCGGCCGGAGTCAGCAAGGCGCACTCCGACGTCGTGCTGATCTCCGGGCACGACGGCGGCACCGGCGCCTCGCCGCTGACGTCGCTGAAGCACGCCGGCGGGCCGTGGGAGCTGGGGCTGGCCGAGACGCAGCAGACGCTGCTGCTCAACGGGTTGCGCGACCGGATCGTCGTGCAGGTCGACGGGCAGATGAAGACCGGCCGCGACGTCGTCATCGCCGCGCTGCTCGGCGCCGAGGAGTTCGGTTTCGCGACCGCGCCGCTCGTCGTGTCGGGCTGCATCATGATGCGGGTCTGCCACCTCGACACCTGCCCCGTGGGCGTCGCGACGCAGAACCCGGAGCTGCGCAAGCGGTTCACCGGCCGGCCGGAGTTCGTCGTCAACTTCTTCGAGTTCCTGGCGGAGGAGGTGCGCGAGCTGCTCGCCGAGCTCGGCTTCCGCAGCCTCGAGGAGGCGATCGGCCACGTCGAGCTGATCGACACCAGCGCGGCGGTCGCGCACTGGAAGGCCGCGGGGCTCGACCTCTCGCCGATCCTGCACGTGCCCGACGTCCCCGGTCCGCGGCACTGCGTCACGACCCAGGACCATGGCCTCGACAAGGCGCTCGACAACACGCTGATCCAGCTGTGCGAGGGCGCACTCGCCGACGGGTCCCCGGTGACGCTGGAGCTGCCGATCCGCAACGTCAACCGGACGGTTGGCACCATGCTCGGCCACGAGGTGACCAAGCGGTTCCGCGGCGCCGGGCTGCCCGACGACACGATCCGCATCACGTTCACCGGGTCGGCCGGGCAGTCGTTCGGGGCGTTCCTGCCGCCCGGCATCACGATGCGGCTGTACGGCGACACCAACGACTACCTCGCCAAGGGGCTGTCCGGCGGCCGGATCGTGGTGCGCCCGCCGGTGGAGGCGACGTTCCGCGCCGAGGACAACATCATCGCCGGCAACGTCGTCGGCTACGGCGCGACCAGCGGCGAGCTCTACGTCCGTGGCGTCGTCGGCGAGCGTTTCTGCGTCCGCAACTCGGGCGCGGTCGCCGTTGTCGAGGGCGTTGGCGACCACGCCTGCGAGTACATGACCGGCGGTCACGTCGTGGTGCTCGGGCCGACGGGCCGCAACATCGCCGCGGGCATGTCCGGCGGTACGGCGTACTTCTTCGACCTCGACCCGGCGCGGGTCAACCGCGAGATGGTCGACCTCGACCCGCTCGACGACGACGACCGGGAGTTCCTGCGCGAGGTCGTGGCCCGGCACGGTGCGGAGACCGACTCCGACGTCGCCAAGCGGCTGCTCGCCGACTGGGACACCGCGGTGGAGCGGTTCGCGAAGGTCATGCCCAGGGACTACAAGCGGGTGCTCGCCGCGATGGCGCAGGCCGAGCAGACGGGGGAATCGGTGGACGAGGCGATCATGGCGGCTTCCCATGGCTGATCCGACGGGCTTCCTCAAGACTCCGCGGGAGAACCGGCCGCGGCGCCCGGTCGACGTGCGCATCCGCGACTGGCGCGAGGTCTACGAAGAGATCCAGCACAACCACATCGAGCAGCAGGCCGGCCGCTGCATGGACTGCGGCATCCCGTTCTGCCACCAGGGCTGCCCGCTCGGCAACCTGATCCCCGAGTGGAACGACCTGGTCTGGCGCAAGGACTGGCGCGAGGCGAGCGAGCGGCTGCACGCGACCAACAACTTCCCGGAGTTCACCGGGCGGCTGTGCCCGGCGCCGTGCGAGAGCGCCTGCGTGCTCGGCATCGGGGACGAGCCGGTCACCATCAAGCTGGTCGAGGAGTCGATCGTCGAACGGGCCTGGGACGAGGGTTGGATGACCCCGCAGGTGCCGCCGCAACGCACCGGCCACAAGGTCGCGGTCGTGGGTTCCGGGCCGGCGGGCCTCGCCGCGGCCCAGCAGCTCACCCGGGCCGGTCACGCCGTGACCGTCTTCGAGCGGGCCGACCGCATCGGCGGGCTGCTGCGCTACGGCATCCCCGAGTTCAAGATGGAGAAGCGGGTCATCGACCGGCGGCTGGCGCAGATGGAGGCGGAAGGCACGACGTTCCGGCCCAACGTCAACGTCGGCGTCGACGTGACCGCCGCCGAGCTGCGCGACGGCTTCGACGCGATCGTGCTTGCCGGCGGGGCGACCGTCGGCCGCGACCTGCCGGTGCCGGGCCGCGAGCTCGACGGCATCCACCTGGCCATGGACTACCTGCCGATCGCCAACCGGGTCGCCGCGGGCGACCAGGACGAGCCGGAGATCAGTGCCGCCGGCCGGCACGTCGTCATCATCGGCGGCGGCGACACCGGTGCCGACTGCCTCGGCACGGCGCACCGGCAGGGGGCCGCGTCGGTGACGCAGCTCGAGATCCTGCCCCGGCCGCCGGAGACCCGTGACGCCTCGACCCCCTGGCCGATGTGGCCGCTGATGTTGCGCACCTCCTCGGCGCACGAGGAGGGGGGCGAGCGGCTGTTCTCGGTCAACACCGAGCGGTTCCTCGACGACGGCAACGGCCGGGTGCGCGCGCTGCTGCTGCACGAGGTCCGGATGGTCAACGGCCGCTTCGAGAAGGTCGAGGGCAGCGACATCGAGCTGCCCGCCGACCTGGTTCTCCTCGCCATGGGCTTCACCGGTGCCGAGCGCGGACCGCTGGTCGAGGATCTGGGCGTGTCGTTTGACGCGCGCGGCAACGTCGCCCGCGACGGCAACTGGGCGACCGACGTGCCAGGCGTCTACGTCTGCGGCGACATGGGGCGCGGTCAGTCGCTCATCGTGTGGGCGATCGCCGAGGGGCGGGCGTGCGCGGTGGCGGTGGACCAATCGCTCACCGGGGACTCCCGGCTGCCGGCGCCGGTGCAACCGACCGATCGCCCCATCGCCTGAGCCGTCTTCCTAAGGCGTCGCTGAGCCGGCGCTGAGCCGTCTTCCTGAGGCGTCGCTGAGTCGTCGCTGAGCGGTCTTCCTGAGTCGTCGCTGAGCCCTCTTTCTGAACCGTCTTCCTGAGGCGTCGCTGAGCCGGCGCTGCGTTATGTCTACTGCCGCCGTGTGGGGCCTTGACGATCTTCTTTTGGCCCCACACCGCGGCAGTAGTGCTCGGTCGGCACGGTGGCAGGCGGGTATTTCGGGCATACCAGGTTGGTCCGCCGTACGCGATATCGAAGGAGGGCTCACCCGTGTCCGAGCTCACTGGCAAGACCATTGCTTTCCTCTGCAGCAACGAAGGTGCCGAGCAGGCCGAGCTGACCCGACCCTGGCAGGCCGTGAAAGACGCCGGGGGTACGCCGAAGCTCGTGGCCCCCGAGGCCGGCGAGATCCAGGCCTTCAACCACCTGGACAAGGGCGACACGTTCCCGGTCGACGTGACGGTCGCCGACGCCGACCCGGCGCAGTTCGACGCGCTCGTGCTGCCCGGGGGAGTGGCCAACCCCGACCAGCTGCGGATGAAGCCCGACGCCGTGCGGTTCGTGAAGGACTTCTTCAGCGCGGGCAAACCGGTCGCGGTGATCTGTCACGGCCCGTGGACGCTGATCGAGGCCGACGTCGTCCGCGGCCGGAAGATCACGTCCTGGCCGAGCCTGCAGACCGACCTGCGCAACGCCGGCGCCACCTGGGTCGACGAGCGGGTCGTCGTGTGCCCGGGCGGCGGCAACGTGCTGGTCTCCAGCCGCAAGCCCGACGACCTCGACGCGTTCTGCGGCGAGCTGGTCAAGCAGTTCGCGCACCATGTGGCCCAGGCCGCCTGACCGAGCGGACCGGCCCTTGGTCCGCTGCCGTCAGGCCAACGGTTCGATGCGAAACACCGGGTGGTCGGGGGCGATGCGGCGCAGGTCTGCGTCGCTCGCCGCCGGCCCCACCCCGCCGAAGAACGCACCCACCTCGGCCTT
Source organism: Mycobacteriales bacterium (assembly GCA_035690485.1). NCBI lineage: Bacteria > Bacillati > Actinomycetota > Actinomycetes > Mycobacteriales > Mycobacteriales bacterium. The sequence goes on from DASSKL010000043.1 coordinate 93,111, forward strand.
CCACCGCTTGAGATAGGCACGCAGCACGGGCGGCTTCTCGTCGTCGGTCAGCTCGGTGGCCCGGACCTGCTCGACGGCTCGACCGAGCCGCAGCCCGCAGGTGCCGGCGACGCGCAGGTTGCGCACCCACTGCGTGACGCCCCGCGGCGCCACCAGGTAGCGCTCGCCCTCGAAGGTCAGCAGGTTGACCGGGGTCTCGCGCGGTTCGCCGCTGGTGCGGCCGCGGACGACCAGCACCCGGGACCCCCACACGCTGAGCCCCGCCCGCGTCGCCATCGCAACGGCTCGGTTGAACACGTTGCGGGTGAACCAACCCGGCTCGACGTACCTGTCAGTGCTCACCGGTCACATCTTGCCGCGCGCTACGGCCGAACGGGGTTCAGGCCTTCGGTCCGATGAACGTGTCGAGTAGCGCTACGTCTGCTCGCCGCGCCACGTTGACGTTGCAGCGGTTGTTCTGCCGGGCCTGTACGCCGATGAGCCCGCACGCCCACACGAAGAGATCGAGGATGTTGCGAGGCCTGTTGGTGAAGAAACAGCGTGGGTACGAGTAGCGTCGGCCCTTGACCATCACCGTGTTCAGGCACCGACTTCCGTCGGAATGGATCAAGCCCCGAAGAAATTGCTGCGGCTGCGCCTTCACGAGCAGGACCTGCCACTCGTCCACGACAATCGGCCTCTCGTGCTTCAGGGCCGGCCCGTGTTGCGGGAAAAGGCACGGCCAACGCTGCGAGTACGCCGTGAGAGCCGTGCAGCCCTGCGAGTGGACGGCACACACATGGTTCGGCAGACAAGCCTTCATCGCGTCGCGGATCTCTTCGCCAGTCGGCGATCACGACTCGGCTGACGCCGGTGAGGCGACTGACGGCCGCGATTGACAGGCCGCTGCCGAGCAGTGCGAGGGCGTGCCGACGGACGTGAGCGTCGTACATTGCGGCATTGTCGACGACGCCATCGACAAAATGACCGGCTCAGTGCCCCGGGTCGGATTCGAACCGACACTTGATGGGTTTTGAATCCATTTCCTCTGCCGTTGGGATACCGGGGCAATACTTTTGATTTCTCATGGCACACCGACAGTTTACCGGGTTGCTGCACAGCCGGCCCCGTGCTCTCCGGCTACCGCGGCCGCGTCGGCCGAGCCTGCGTACGCTGCGCGGATGGCGGACGAGCGGTGGTTCTGGTGCATGCGCCACGGCCGGGCTGAGCCCGAGAGCGAGGCCTGCCGCATGTGGGACCGGCTCGGTCCCTACGACTCCCGGGACGAGGCCGAGCACTGGCGCGAGCGGGTCGAGCAACGCAACGCTGCATGGGAGGCGGAGGACCGCCGCTGGGAGGGCGACGACTGACGCCTCACGTCACCCGCCGCGCGCTGCCGAGGACCTCCGCCGTACGCCGGTCCGCCGGGTGATCGTGGCGCTCGACTCCGGCCCCGGCGCCGCTCGGTAGGGTCGGACGTGTGACCGAGCAGGAGGGTCGGCGGGTCGTCATCGCCGAGGACGAGGCGCTGATCCGCCTCGATCTCAAGGAGATGCTCGAGGAGGAGGGCTTCGAGGTCGTCGGCGAGGCGGGCGACGGCGAGACGGCGGTTTCGCTCACGCAGCAGACAAAGCCCGACCTCGTCATCCTCGACGTGAAGATGCCGGTGATGGACGGCATCACCGCCGCCGAGCAGATCGCCCGCGACCGCATCGCGCCGGTTGTCATGCTCACGGCGTTCTCGCAACGAGACCTCGTGGAGCGGGCTCGTGAGGCCGGCGCGATGGCGTACCTGGTCAAGCCGTTCTCCAAGTCCGACCTGCTGCCCGCGATCGAGATCGCGCTGAGCCGCTACGCCCAGATCGCCGCGCTGGAGTCCGAGGTCTCCGACCTGCAGGAGCGGCTCGCCACCCGCAAGATCATCGACCGGGCCAAGGGTGTGCTGCAGACCGAGCACGGCATGACCGAGCCGGCGGCGTTCCGCTGGATCCAGAAGGTCTCGATGGACGGGCGGCGCTCGATGCGCGAAGTCGCCCAGGGTGTCGTCGACGGCACCTTCGTGCCCGGCGCGTAACGGGCGGCGAGGCACGAGGGCCTCGAGCGCGCAGCGGGGCCCGGTCCTTTGGTGCCGTCTGCGCCTTCCCCGCGCGTAGACGTTGTCTACTCAGAGTCCGGGCCCCGTCGCTTAGCGCAAGGTAGCGAGGTCCGCGGCCTCCGGTCAACGCTCCGGGGCACTCGACCTCGTCATATTTTCCTTGCGTATCAAGGGAGTTCGACCACACCCGGCGCGGGTAGGGGCGTCAGCGGGCAGACCGCTCACATGCGGACGTTGCGGACGTCGCCTGCACAGTGAGTGACAGACGGCGTACGCTCCGTCGGGCTTGCGGGGAAGCCTGCTTCCTACTTGCGTGGTCCGACCTCGAGTCGGCCGGGTGTCGAGGGGTGCTTCCGTGAGCCGTTCGCCGGTGGTCACGCGCGTCGCCTTACCGGTCGACGTGCCCCAGCTCGTCGAGCTGCTCGGCGAGCTGCGCGCGGTCGAGGGCCGCGAGTCCCTCGCCGTTGATCCCGGGTGGCCTGCCGACGACGTCGAGGGCCGGTTGTACCGCGCGCTCGCCGACCCGGGCTACCGCGTCGTCGTCGCGACCGAGGACGAGGTCCCGGCCGGGATGGCCGTGCTCGCGACCGCCTCGCTCGGGCCGTTGACCGACGAGCGCGCCCTGACGGTCAGCCACCTCGTCGTACGCCACCGCTTCCGCCGGCGCGGCATCGGCCACGCCCTGCTCGCGGCGGCGGCGGCCTACGCCGACGAGATCGGGCTCGACCATGTCCTCGTCGGCGCCTATCCCGCGCTGCGCGAGGCGAACCGCTTCTACGCGCGGCTCGGGTTCGCGCCGCTGAGCGTACGGCGGGTCGCTCACGTGTCCACGCTGCGCCGCAGGCTGGCCGCCCCCCGGCAGCGTTCGCTCATCGACGACATCTCCCGCCGGCGGCTGACGCGCGCCGGCCGCAGCTGACCGTCGGGCTCGGCGAAGGCCGGCGGCCCGCGCCGTTTCGACGGACCGTGAGGTTTCGGCGGGCCGCGGGGCTGTCGGCCCGCGCACCTACGATGGCGGCGTGGTGGACGCGCAGGGCGAGCGGCTGTTGCTGCTCGACGGGCACTCGTTGGCCTACCGGGCGTTCTTCGCCCTGCCGGTCGAGAACTTCGCGACGACGACCGGGCAGCCGACCAATGCGGTCTATGGCTTCACCTCGATGCTCATCAACGTCCTGCGCGACGAGGCGCCGACCCACGTCGCCGTCGCGTTCGACGTGTCGCGGCAGACCTTCCGCAGCGAGGTCTACGCCGAGTACAAAGCGGGTCGGTCCGAGACTCCCGCCGACTTCCGTGGCCAGGTCAGCCTCATCCAGGAGGTGTTGACCGCGCTGGCGATCCCGATCGTGAGCGCCGAGGGTTACGAGGCCGACGACGTCATCGCGACGCTGGCCACGCAGGCGGAGCGCGACGGCATGCAGGTGCTGATCGTCACCGGCGACCGCGACGCGCTCCAGCTCGTCGACGACCAGGTCACCGTGCTGATGACGCGCAAGGGCATCAGCGACATGACGCGGTTCACGCCCGACGAGGTGCAGGACAAGTACGGCCTGACCCCGGCGCAGTACCCCGACTTCGCCGCCCTGCGCGGAGACCCGTCCGACAACCTGCCCGGCATCCCCGGGGTGGGGGAGAAGACCGCGGCCAAGTGGGTCCGCGAGTTCGGCTCGCTCGCCGCGCTGGTCGACCGCGTCGACGAGGTCACCGGCAAGACGGGCGACGCGCTGCGCGCCGGGCTGGCCGGTGTGCTGCGCAACCGGCAGCTCACCGAGCTCGCCCGCGACGTGGCGCTCCCGGTCGGCCCGCACGACCTGCACCTCGGCCAGTGGGACCGGGAAGAGGTGCACCAGCTCTTCGACACCCTGCAGTTCCGCGTGCTGCGGGAGCGGCTCTACCAGACCCTCCAGGCCGTCGAGCCCGAGGCCGACGAGGGGTTCGACGTCGACGGCGCGGTCCTCGGGCCCGGCGACGTCGCGCAGTGGCTCGACGCGCACGCCCGCGGCGCGGGTCGCGTCGGGCTGTCGGTGCACGGCACCTGGGGGCGCGGCACCGGCGTCGTCACCGGCCTCGCGCTGGCGGCCGCCGACGGCAGCGGCGCCTGGATCGACCCGACGCAGCTGACCGACGACGACGAGCGGGCCCTGGCCGGGTGGCTCGCGGATCCCGGCGTACCCAAGGCCGCCCACGACGTGAAGGGACCGCTGCACGCGCTGGCCGAGCGCGGCTGGACCGTGGCAGGCATCAGCAGCGACACCGCGCTGGCCGCCTACCTCGTGCTGCCCGGGCAGCGGGCTTTCGACCTCGCCGACCTGTCCCTGCGCTATCTGCGCCGCGAGCTGCGCGCGGAGGCCCCCAGCGACGGTCAGCTCTCCCTCGACGGCGGTGACGAGGCCGACACGGCGCAGGCCGAGGTCGTGCGGGCCCGGGCTGTCGTCGACCTCGCCGACGCGCTCGACGCCGACCTCGACCGTCGCGGGGGCGCGCGCCTGCTGCAGGACGTCGAGCTGCCGCTGCTGTTCCTGCTCGCCGAGATGGAGCAGACCGGCATCGCCGCCGACCTCGAGCACTTCGCCACGCTGTCCGACCGGTTCGGCGACCAGGTCAAGCGCGTCACCGACGACGCCTACGGCTGCGTCGGCCGGGAGTTCAACCTCGGGTCGCCCAAGCAGCTGCAGCAGATCCTCTTCGACGAGCTCGGCCTGCCGAAGACCAAGAAGATCAAGACCGGCTACACCACCGACGCTGACGCACTCGCCTGGTTGGCGACGCAGACCGACCACCCGCTGATCCCGCTGCTGCTGCGCCACCGCGACGTGTCGCGACTCAAGACCGTCGTCGACTCGCTGATGCCGATGGTCGACGACCACGGCCGCATCCACACCACCTTCAACCAGACGATCGCGGCGACCGGCCGGCTGTCGAGCACCGATCCCAACCTGCAGAACATCCCGATCCGCACGGCCGAGGGCCGCGAGATCCGGCAGGGGTTCGTCGTCGGCGCGGGCTTCGACGAGCTGATGACCGCCGACTACAGCCAGATCGAGATGCGCATCATGGCCCACCTGTCGTGCGACGCCGGGCTCATCGAGGCCTTCAACTCCGGCGAGGACCTGCACGCCTACGTCGCGTCGAAGGCCTTCGACCTGCCCCTCGGCGAGGTCGACCCCGAGCTGCGCCGGCGGATCAAGGCGATGTCCTACGGCCTGGCCTACGGGCTGTCCGCGTTCGGCCTCGCCCAGCAGCTCGGCATCAGTCCCGACGAGGCGCGCGGGCAGATGGACGCCTACTTCTCGCGCTTCGGCGGCGTCCGCGACTACCTCACCGGAGTGGTCGACCAGGCGCGGCGCGACGGCTACACGGAGACGATCCTCGGGCGGCGGCGCTACCTGCCCGACCTCACCAGCGACAACGGTCAGCGCCGGGCCATGGCCGAGCGGATGGCGCTCAACGCTCCGATCCAGGGCTCCGCGGCCGACATCATCAAGATCGCGATGCTCCACGTGGCCGTGGCGCTGAAGGACGCCGGCCTACGCAGCCGGCTGCTCCTGCAGGTGCACGACGAGCTCGTGCTCGAGGTCGCGCCGGGGGAGCGTGACGAGGTCGAGGCGCTCGTACGCCGCGAGATGGGCAACGCCTACCGGCTCGACGTCCCGCTCGACGTCTCGGTCGGCTTCGGCACCACCTGGGACGACGCCGGCCACTAGGCCGCCCCGCCCGGCGTCGATGTCGGGTGGCCTAGCGGCCCAGGCGGTCCGCGTCGGTGACGTTGGCGAGGCGCACCTCGCCCTTGGCGACGAGCCGGTCGGTGTCGTCGACGATGTCGACCTGCCAGAGCTGCTGGGTGCGGCCGCGCTGCACCGGGGTCGCGGTGGCGGTCAGCGTGCCCGCCCGGGTGGCCCGGACGAAGTTCGTGTGGTTGGCCACCCCGACGACCTGGCCGCGGCCACGGAACCACGTGCCGGCCGCGATGCTCGCCGCCGACTCGACCAGCGCGCAGTAGGCGCCGCCGTGCACGATCCCGTAGGGCTGCAGCATGGTCGGCTTCACCTCGCAGCGCAGCACCACGCGGTCGCCGGTCACCTCGACGTACTCCACCCCGAAGGTGTGGTCGAGACCGGTCCCCGGCGGCGAGAACCCCTCGGCGGCCAGCGGATGTTCGGAGGATGTCGTCACGACACCGCATCCCATCACGCGCTGCAGCCCGACGGTGCGGTCAGCCGATGACGCGCGGTGCGTCGGCCGTCAGGGCCGGTTCCCACTTCAGGTAGTAGGCGTTGGCATTCCAGAGGATGAACCCCGGCATGCCGCTGTCACGGGCGCCCTTGATCTGCGACGCGATCATCGCTGGCGTGTAGTTGCCGCGGAAGTCCTCGGCCTGCAGCCACGGGACGACCTCGCAGTTGGTGCCCTTCACCGCCTTGGCCCAGTCGGTCAGTGAGCGGTGCACGATGTCGTAGGTCGCCTGCGGGCCGGCGTTCGGATCCGGTACGCCGTACTCCCCGTGCAACCAGTGCGACGGGTAGTCCATCGGCGTGACGACGTCGAGGTACCTCGCCAGCTGCGGGACGTTCTGCGCGGTGTCCTGCGGGGCGTTGACGGCCTGGGCGAACAGCGCCGCTCCGACGAAGGCCCCGAGCGGCCGCAGCGCCGCCCGCGACTGCTCCGCGAACTGGTTGATCGCCTGGTAGGCGGCGGCGTTGGTGTGCGGCAGTTTCGGCACCCGCATGGCGTTCCAGTTGCCGTCGGGCCGGCGGATGTAGTCGAAGATGACGTCGTCGAAGCCGGCCTTCGCAGCCGCCTTCGCGATCGCGATGTTGTAGTCGCGCACGTGCTGGTCGGAGAAGTTCGTGAACGACGCCTTGCCGTAGCCGCCGTTGCCCCACGGCTGACCGGTCGGGGTCTGGATGACCCACTCCTTGTGGCCGTGGTTCCAGGCCCAGCCGGCGAGGGCCGGGTCGCGGAACGCCACGATGCGGCCGATCAGCCGCACCCCGAGCGCGTGCAGCTGCGCGGCGACCTTCGCCGGGTCGTAGTACTTGCGCACCGCGCCCACCTGCGACGCGAGCGCCACGCCCGGGTCGAAGTTGACGATGCCGTCCTCGTCCTTGATGTCGAGCTGCACCGCGTTGATCTTGTGCTGCCGAGCCAGCTGCAGCGCCTCGTTGCGGTCGCGGTCGAACGTCCACGACAGGCCGGTCTCGTGGATAGCGCGGATCTTGTTGGGGTAGCGCACGGGCACGTCGATCGTCTGCTCGGTCGTGTTGCCGGCGGCGTCGCGGGCCACGATCTTCGCGGCGACCGGGGGAGTGGCGTAGTGCACGGAGAACGTGCCGGCGTCGACCGCGACCTTCTTGCCGTCGGCCAGCACCGACGACGCGCCCGCCGCGGTGCCGGTCACGGTCACCGCCTGCTTCAGTGACGTGGCCTTCGGCACGTCGACGCGCAGCGTCGGCGGGGTCGTGTCGACCGTGAACGAGCGGCGCACGGTCGCGCCGGCACCCGGGAACTTGCCGGGCAGCTCGACCACCAGCCGGTGGGCGCCGTCGGCGAGGCCGGCAAGTGGGACCACCACGGCCTTGCCCTCGTGCTCGCCGGTCACCGGCTTGCCGTCGAGCCGCATCGTCACGCGGTCGCTCGAGTTGCCGTCGGCGACCACGTGAAAGGACGCCGTCTTCAGCTCGGACGCACCGACGAGCGCGCCGTCGCGGGGCCCGTCGACCCGCAACGAGACCCGGCTCAGCTGCACGGTGACCGGGACGGCGGCCGCGACCACGCCGACCGCGACAACGGGCACGACGACACGGGGGCGTAGGAAACGGCGATGCTTACGCGTAACGGGACGAAGCACGTGGTCCTCGCGATGGGGCGGTGAGGGGTTTGCGAAGGGGGATGCCGGCCGAACCCGGACGCGCGGCCGCCGGCAAGCGGAGAGGCTACGTCCTCATCCGGCTCATCGCACGGATGTGGCCGGTTCCGCGCGCCGCCGACAGAGGAAGATGGCGGTACCGGGTAGGAGCCGCCCGCGCAGCGGGCTCCAGTGCCCCCACGGCCGGTCGTGATCTGCCGGCCACTCCGGCTCGACGAGGTCGACGAGGTCGAACCCGGCGTCGGTGATCTCACGCACGCGGTCACCCATCGTGCGGTGGTGCTCGACGTAGGTGGCCGCCCCCGTGCCGTCGACCTCGACGTAGGGGGTGCGGTCGAAGTACGACGTCTCGACGGTCAGCCCGCGGGGCCCGGGGTCGTCAGGGAAGCACCATCGGATCGGGTGGGTCACGGCGAACACCCACCGGCCGCCGGGGGCCAGCACCCGCGCGACCTCGCGCATCACCGCCGCCGAGTCGGCCACGAAGGGCACCGCGCCGAACGCCGAGCACGCCAGGTCGAACACCCCGTCCGCGAACGGCAGCAGCTGCGCGTCGGCCTGCACCAGAGGTACGACGACCCCGGTGCGCCCGGCCAAGCGCCGGGCGTGCTCCAGCTGCCCGGCCGACAGGTCGACGCCGACCACCCGCGCCCCGGCGCCGGAGAGCCAGCGCGCGCACTGCGCCGCGCCGCAGCCGACCTCCAGAACCCGCCGGCCGCGGACGTCGCCGAGCAGCCGGGCCTCGCTCTCGCGCAGCCCTTCGGGGCACCAGAGAAAGTCGGCGTCGCCGAGGAACTCGCCGTGCTCCGCCTGGTAGTCGTCCGCGGCCCCGTCCCACCAGCGCAGGTTGGCCCTGGTGGTCTCCGGACGGCTCACGGGCCGGCGTACGACCGCCGCGGTGCCGGGCGCGCTGTCGTCGCGATCGTCCACGGCGGCACACGCTATGCCCGCGTTGACCTGTGCGGAGGCGTGCCCCTATCCTGATCGGAGCGCTGTGGGCCTTCGCCGCGACCTCGGACGGAGCAGGCTCGCGCTCGTTGTGTCGATATCGAAGTCTTCGGAAATCTGGTCTCGGCAGCCGCAACGAAAGGGCCCCCCGCGCGTCCGCCCGAGCCACCATCCAGCCGGAGACCGACCCACTCCATGACGACTGCCACCGACGCACGTCCCGACTCTTCCCAGCCCGCACACGCCCTCGCGCAGGTCGCCATCAACGACGTGGGCTCGGCCGAGGACTTCCTCGCCGCCGTCGACTTGACCATCAAGTACTTCAACGACGGCGACATCGTCGACGGGGTCATCGTCAAGGTCGACCGCGACGAGGTGCTGCTCGACATCGGCTACAAGACCGAGGGCGTCATCCCCTCGCGCGAGCTGTCGATCAAGCATGACGTCGACCCCAACGAGGTCGTCACCCTGGGTGACCACATCGAGGCCCTCGTCCTCCAGAAGGAGGACAAGGAAGGGCGCCTCATCCTGTCCAAGAAGCGCGCGCAGTACGAGCGCGCCTGGGGCACGATCGAGACGATCAAGGACGAGGACGGCATTGTCACCGGCACGGTCATCGAGGTCGTCAAGGGCGGCCTGATCCTCGACATCGGCCTGCGCGGCTTCCTGCCCGCCTCCCTCGTCGAGATGCGCCGGGTCCGCGACCTGCAGCCCTACGTCGGCAAGGAGCTCGAGGCCAAGATCATCGAGCTCGACAAGAACCGCAACAACGTCGTGCTCTCCCGCCGCGCCTGGCTCGAGCAGACGCAGTCCGAGGTGCGCCAGACGTTCCTCACCACGCTGCAGAAGGGCCAGATCCGCAACGGCGTGGTCTCGTCGATCGTCAACTTCGGCGCGTTCGTCGACCTCGGCGGCGTCGACGGTCTCGTGCACGTCTCCGAGCTGTCGTGGAAGCACATCGACCACCCGTCGGAGATCGTCGAGGTCGGCCAGGAGGTCACCGTCGAGGTCCTCGACGTCGACATGGACCGCGAGCGGGTCTCCCTGTCGCTGAAGGCGACGCAGGAGGACCCCTGGCAGCAGTTCGCCCGCACCCACGCCATCGGGCAGGTCGTGCCCGGCCGGGTCACCAAGCTGGTGCCGTTCGGCGCGTTCGTCCGCGTCGACGAGGGCATCGAGGGCCTGGTGCACATCTCGGAGCTGGCCGAGCGCCACGTCGAGATCCCCGAGCAGGTCGTGCAGGTCGGCAACGAGATCTTCGTGAAGGTCATCGACATCGACCTGGAGCGCCGGCGCATCTCGCTGTCGCTGAAGCAGGCCAACGAGGGCACCATCGGCGAGGCCGTCGCGGGCTCCTTCGACCCGACGCAGTACGGCATGCCGGCGCAGTACGACGAGGCCGGCAACTACCTCTACCCGGAGGGCTTCGACTCCGACAGCCAGCAGTGGTTGCCGGGCTACGAGGAGCAGCAGGCCGAGTGGGAGCGGCAGTACGCCGAGGCGCACGCCCGCTGGGAGGCCCACCAGAAGCAGGTCACCGAGGCGCAGCAGGCCGAGGCCGAGGCCGCCCAGTCCTCGAGCTACAGCTCCGAGGGCGAGGAGGCAACCGGTGCGCTGGCCTCCGACGAGGCGCTCGCTGCGCTGCGCGAGAAGCTGACCGGCGGCGGCTCGGAGGAGTAGCCCTCCTCCGAGCCCGACCCGACCGGCCGCGGATGGCAGACTGCGCGCCGTGCTGCGCGTAGGCCTGACGGGCGGGATCGGGTCCGGCAAGAGCGAGGTGTCCCGGCGCCTCGTCGCGCGCGGGGCCGTCCTGATCGACGCCGACCTGCTCGCCCGCGAGGTCGTCGAGCCGGGCACCCCCGGCCTCGCCGCGATCGTCGAGGCGTTCGGCCGGGAGGTGCTGCTCGCCGACGGGGCGCTCGACCGGGAGGCGCTCGGCCGGATCGTCTTCGCCGACCCCGAGCAGCGCAAGCGGCTCAACGCGATCGTGCACCCGCTCGTCGGCGCGGCCACGACGGCCCGCTTCGAGGCGGCGCTGGCCGCCGACCCCGCCGCGATCGTGGTCCACGACGTACCGCTGCTCGTCGAGTCCGGGCTCGGCCGGGCCTACGACGCGGTGGTGGTCGTCGCCGCCCGCCCCGAGACCCAGCTGCACCGGCTGGTCGCCCTGCGCGGCATGACCGAGGCCGACGCGAGGGCCCGGATGGCGGCCCAGGCGTCGCTCGAGGACCGGCTGGCCGTGGCCACGCACGTGATCTGGAACGACGTCGCGCTGGACGAGCTGGACGCACAGGTCGACGAGGTGTGGCGCGCCCTGGTCGCCCAGAACGCCGGCGTCGCCACGTAGCGCTCGCGGCGGGTTCTCGCGTTCCCGGACTGTCGGCGGTCCGGCGTACCGTCGATGTCGTGACCGTGACGCCGCAGAAGCCGAAGCTCGAGCTGCCGCGCCGCGACGGTCGCTTCGAGGTGGTGTCGGAGTTCGCGCCGTCGGGCGACCAGCCCGAGGCGATCGACGCGCTCGAGCGGCGCATCCGGGCGGGTGAGCGCGACATCGTGCTGCTCGGCGCCACCGGCACCGGCAAGTCGGCGACGACCGCGTGGCTGATCGAGCGGCTGCAGCGGCCGACACTGGTCATGGCGCCCAACAAGACGCTGGCCGCCCAGCTCGCCAACGAGCTGCGCGACATGCTGCCGCACAACGCGGTCGAGTACTTCGTCAGCTACTACGACTACTACCAGCCCGAGGCCTACGTTCCGCAGACCGACACCTACATCGAGAAAGACTCCTCGATCAACGAGGAGGTCGAGCGGCTGCGCCACTCGGCGACGATGTCGTTGCTCACCCGGCGCGACGTCGTCGTCGTCGCGTCGGTCTCCTGCATCTACGGGCTCGGCACCCCGCAGGAGTACGTCGACCGGTGCGTGCGGCTGCGGGTCGGCGAGGAGATCGAGCGCGACGTGCTGCTGCGCCGGCTCGTCGACGTGCACTACAACCGCAACGACCTGTCGTTCACCCGCGGCACGTTCCGGGTGCGCGGGGACACGATCGAGGTGTTCCCGGTCTACCAGGAGCTGGCCGTCCGCATCGAGATGTTCGGGGACGAGGTCGAGGCGATCTCGACGTTGCACCCGCTGACCGGCGAGGTGGTCAGCAACGACGACACGATGTTCGTCTTCCCGGCGACGCACTACGTCGCCGGTCCCGAGCGGATGGAACGCGCTATCGCCGGCATCGAGGCCGAGCTCGAGGATCGGCTGGCCGAGCTGGACAAGCAGGGCAAGCTGCTCGAGGCGCAGCGACTGCGGATGCGCACGACCTACG
>DASSKL010000044.1 GCA_035690485.1 Mycobacteriales bacterium
GCAGCGGTTGAGGTTGGGCTGGGTGTAGGCGAGCAGGTAGGCATGCTGCTGTGCGTAGGGCAACGCGCGGATGCTTGGCTCGTTCCAGATCGCGGTGCCGATGACCGCGCGGCGATCACGAGGCATAGGGCGCGTCCTCCGTCTCGATGATTCGGCGGGCGTCCTCTTGCAGGTCAGTGATCGCCCGCCAGCAGCAGCCGCAGAAGAACCGGAACCGGTCGTCGGGCAGCAGCCCGCGGCGTCCCATCGCGACCTGGATCATCTGGTGCACGGATTCTTCGAGGAGTCCAGCGGCAATGAACCGCTCAACTGACTGCTGCCACCCGCCGGGGAGCGGGAACGGTCGCTGTTCTTCGCGTGTGGTAGCTCGCGGTGGCGGCGGGAGCGGTCCGTCCCAACCGGGGACTACTTCAACCTTCTCGACGGTGCTGCCAACGAGTTCGGCAATCTGGCGACGTGCGTCGGCGTAACCGAGCTCGCGACGGGTGTCTGTGACGCAGCCACGCTCTACCTGGATGCGAAGGACACCGTTCTCGAATCCGACGGGCCGACTGTGTCGAGCGTGCCAGCGGAGGATTTGGTACCAGTTGTCAACGAGCACGTTTCCGGTCGGCTCTACCGGATCGGGCGGGACGGCGACCTTGACGGAATAGGTCCACTCATTCCACGCGGCCTCGAAACGCTCGATACCGGCATCGATGAGTTCGCGGTCAGCGAGCATGTTGTGCGCGGCCTGCTCGATCGCGAGCGCCCAACGCAGCGCGTCAGCTTGCACGTCTGCCACAGTGCTGTCATTGGGGCGGATGCTCGATTTGCCGGCGTTGCACTCCTGGCAGGCAGTGACGAGGTTGCCGGGCTCGTCTGAACCGCCGAGCGACACCGGCGTGACGTGGTCGATCGTCAGCGCGACATCTGGGGCCATGGCGCCGCAGTACCGGCAGGTGTGGTTGTCGCGGCGCAGGATCTCGAACCGGAGGCGTCTGCTGAGTCCCATCAGGCTCCCTTCTGCTGCTGGCGGCGTGCTTCTTCGCGCGCTCGCGCATCGGTGTAGCTGGTGGTGGAGGCGCGTCGTTTGCCGCTGGCGATGGCCCTGTCGTCGATGAGAGCGGAAGCGGTCAGCGGTGTGGAGACGTCGGCCAGTCCGGCGCTGCGTCGTAGTCCGGTGAGGGTGAGGGCCGGGTCGGGTGCGGTTTCGGGCCGTCCGGCGACCGCCGCGGGGCTGTGTGTGGCGCAGCGCGGGCCTTGCAGGTAGCGGCGGGTGGGTGTGGCCCGGCAGTGCCCGCCGGCCGTGTAGTAGCCACAGGGAGCGTTCATGACAGCGCCTCCGCGACAGCGGCGATCAGGTCACGGGCGGCGGGCGGAGTGACCGCATTGCCCGCCAGGCGCACGCGCTCGCGGCGGGTGCCGGACCACTTGTAGTCGGCGGGGAAGGCCATGCCGGCTGCGACCTCGTGGGGTTCGAGCATGCGGAACAGGCAGTCGTCGACCTGCGCCTTCGCGGCCTCGACGTCGCCCGGCGTCACAAGTGACTGGTGGCCTCTCGTGGTCAGGGTGCGCAGCACCTCCCAGGCTGGTGTGGTCATCTCCGCGCCGTCGCCCCGGCTCGAGTTGTGCCGCATGACGAGCGCGTACCGGTCGCGGGTGGTCAGCGTGCCGACCGGCTCGTCCACCGGCTTCGCCGACTCGCTGCTGCCGTAGTAGGGGGCGAGCAGGTAGTCGTTGTTGCCTTCGGCGGTCAGGGTGCGCAGCTCCCGGTCGACGGGGCGCGCGGCGTTCGTGACGTGCGCCGGCCCGCTGCCCATGAGGGAGACGTGCAGCGGCATCGCGAGCGCGTAGGACTCGCGGGTGGTGAACGCCCGGTGCGGTTCGCCGGCCGGCCGCGCGTCGTCGTTCCACGTGCCGCCGGATGGGACGACCATCGCCGTCTCAAGCCGGGTCGTCTGTGTGCGCAGCGGCAGGCCCATCGGGCGGGCGTGCGTGCCGTCGCGGCCTTCGACGGGGATCGCGAGCGCCTTCGACTCGATCGTGTGCAACGTCTTGAGCACGTCGTACGTCGACCAGGCGCGGTAGTAGGCGTCCGGCCGGCCGTGGGCCGGGTGCTTGGGGTCCGCGGCGTCGTAGGTGTGGCCGCCGGCTTCCAGGTGGAACGGGTGCCAGTAGCGGGCGATGCCGGCGGCGATGCGGGCGCGGGTCTTCTCGGCGAGAGGCTTGTCCCGGTCGCCGATCCGCTTGCCGGGCAGGGTCCAGTCGATCGCCGCGGCGGCGGGCAGCCATCCGGGCTCGACCGTGGTGCCGCAGCTGGCGCACAGGTAGACGTACTGCTGGCGGTAGCGGCCGACGGTGCGGCCAGGCTTCCACGCCTGCCGGGCTTCGACGATCTCGTCGCAGCGCGGGCACCAGGCGCGCGGGCGCATCATCCGCTCGACGTCCGGCGCACGGTCACCGTCGCGCCAGCAGACGATGTACAGCCGGTCGCGGGACTGCGGTGCGGGCAGGCCGAGCGCCTGCGCGTGCATCGAGTTCAGCGAGACGACCTGGTAGTGGTAGCCGAGCTTGAGCAGCTCCTGCTGCCATACCTGCCAGGCGAGCCGGTAGCGTGGCTGGGTGGCGATGTCGACGACGTTCTCGACGACCATCGCCCGGTACCGGTGATGCTCGGCGAACCGGAGCACGTCGAACATGAGCAGCCGGGAACGTTGCGACGCCTCGTCGGACAGCGGGTCCTCGAACAGGCCTTCCTCAATCGTTGGCAGCGGCTTGGAGCCGTTGGCCTGCGACCACTTCGTGCACTCAGGTGACGCCCACAGGATGTCGGTGCGCGGGAAGTACGACGGGTCCTCGAGGTGCAGGTCGACGGCCGCGTGGTCAGCGTCCGGGTGGTTGCTGTTGTGGACGTCGACGGCGAGCTTCCAGTGGTTCGCGGCCATCCGGATCCGCACGCCGGGAACGTTGACCATGCCGGTCGACGACCCGCCGCCCCCGCAGAACAGGTCCGTGACGGTGAGGCTCATGACGCCTCGTCCAGCAGCGCCCGTGTCGACGCCCCCGACAACCTGAGCCGGCGTCCCGCCTCCGACGGGGTCAGCCCGGCCGCGATCAGCCGCACCAGCGCCTCCCCACGCTCATCACGGGGCAGCGACACGTGCTCGCCGGCGAGGGCGCGCTGCACGGCCACCTCATCCACCGCGGGCAGTGGCAGGAGCAGCGCGTGCACGTCGACGATCCGCGCGAGGGTCGAGCGATACATCTGCGAGCGCTTGAACATCCGGTAGACGCCGGACGCCGTGATGCCCAGGTGCTCACCGATGTCGCGGTAGGACAGGCCGGCCGCCTGGAGCTCTCGCAGCAGCCGCTGGCCTTCGTCCGCGTCGACGGTGGCGGGTGTGCCGTTGCGGGCGTCGAGCTGGCGGGTGCGGGAGCGTCGGGCGTGGTCGGCGCGGGCGGTCAGGCAGCGGCAGCCGTAGTTGACGTAGGCGTCCTCGTTGCCGTGCCGGGTCGCCGTGCAGCCGTTCACGACGCAGCCTCGATCTCGTCCAGCAGGAACGGCTCCCACGGCTGACGCCGCCCCGACCCGTCCTTACGCCCGGTGATCCGCCAGTACGCGACCGGTTTACGCGGAGCGCAGATGGCCACCACAGGGACAGCGCCGAACGCCGCCGAGAACTCGACCAGCGCGTTCCACTCGTCCGGGCCGATGCCCCCACCGGAACGCAGGGACCGTTTGACCTGCACGGCGAGCACCTGACCGGCCTTTGCTGCCAGGAAGTCGGCGGGGCCGCGGGACAGTTGGGATGTGATCAGCTGGTAGCCGTTGGTGGTGCAGTCGGCGCGGGCTCGGGCTTCCGCGGCCTTGCCGACACGGGCGCTGTTCACTCCACACCATCCACCACGACAATGGCCCGCGGCTTGCCTTCGGCTCGGCGGATCGCGCCCTTACGGGCCAACTGCTCCAGCACCCACTTCACCGATGAGGTCGAGCCCAGGCCGATCCCGTCGCCGATCTCGCGGAGTGACGGTGCCCAACCGTGCGCGGCGACATACTCGCGGATGAACTCGACCGCTGCTTGCTCACGACGTGACAGCACCTCCGTCGTTGCGGTGTTGCAGGCAGGGGAGATCACCGCACACCTCGCCACAGCCGGGCGGCGCTACCCCGCGTCGTCGGCCTGCGCGACTGGCACCAGCCCGCCGGCTCGACCAGCTGCGCCTGCCGGGCCGCGAAGAACAGCGCACCCCATGAACTGCTCGTCCGCGGTTCCGGCACGCCGAGCTCGACGAGCGACCAGGCGTCGAACGGCTCACCCGACGCGGCCAGATGCTCGAGGGCTTGCCAGGCTGCCACTCGCCAGAATTCGTCGCTGCGGGAA